>JBCDBC010001195.1:0-2036 GCA_039184535.1 Bacteroidota bacterium
GGATGAGGCTATTAAAGCCTGTTCTGAACCAGAGGCATTTATTATTGGAGGTGCCCTCCTATTTGATGAAGCCTTTGAGAAGGGCTATGTGCATAAGGTATATGAAACCCTGGTACATGCAGAGGTTGAGGGAGATGTCTTTTTCGCCCTACCTGAGACAGAGAAATGGGATACCGTACGAGTCCAGTCATTTCAGTCCAATGAAAAAAATGAGTTTGCTTTCACCTTAAGAGTAAAAGAATTGAAAACCAGACTAACACCCGCCAAAGCAGATTTTGGGATACCTACAGATGAAGAATATGCTTCTTTTTACGCTACTTACATTGCAAATGTAGGGGACAAAGCCGTCATATCGTTACTAGAGCAGCAGCAGGCGGATTTTATATGGCTACAGTCTATGCCGGAAGCCTTCTGGGGGAAAACCTATGCACCCGGTAAGTGGACTGCCGCTCAGATTGTGGGACACCTGACGGATACTGAAAGAGTATTTTCTTACAGGGCTATGCGTATAGCCAGAAATGACACTACCCCACTATCGGGATTTGATCAAAATACCTTTGTGGATGAAGGATACTTTCAACATTCTTCCTCTTTGACTTTATTAGCAAACATGCAAGCTGTCAGAATGAGTACCCTTGCATTAGGGAAAAGTTTCAATAGTCAGATGATATCACGAATAGGTACTGCCAGTGATGCGCCCACTTCTGTCAGAGCTCTTTTTTACATGATAGCCGGGCACCATATGCATCATTTTAGACAATTAAGGACTATTGGAGGTGAATAAGGGATATTCCTGGTCGATTTTTTGCCTTAAGACTCTGACAATTTCCACTTTCTCTATATCTTTATAAAATTAGCTGATTAATAATGCAACTTCTGGAATATATGATAAAAACACCCTCAACCGTAAGTAGTCAGGAAGCCATGAGGCTGGAAGATAAGTACGGTGCTCATAACTACCATCCTTTGCCAGTAGTCCTTTCACGTGGAGAAGGTATTTTCATGTGGGACCCTGAGGGAAACAAGTATTATGATTTTCTGTCTGCCTACAGTGCGGTGAATCAAGGGCATTGTCATCCCAAGATTCTGGAAGCCCTGACTAAACAGGCTCAGACGCTGACCCTCACCTCAAGAGCATTTTATAATGATATGTTGGGCCCTTATGAGCAGTACATTACGGAACTGCTTGGTTACGATAAGGTACTCCCTATGAATACGGGAGTTGAGGGGGGAGAAACGGCACTAAAGCTTTGTAGAAAGTGGGGGTATTCAGTTAAAGGAATTCCAGAAAATGAGGCCAAGATCATATTTGTTGAAGGAAATTTCTGGGGAAGAACCCTAGCAGCTATTTCTTCTTCTACTGATCCCAGTAGTTATAAAGGATTTGGGCCCTACATGCCCGGATATGAACTTATTCCATATAATGATC
This sequence comes from Bacteroidota bacterium, assembly GCA_039184535.1. Taxonomy (GTDB): domain Bacteria; phylum Bacteroidota; class Bacteroidia; order J057; family J057; genus JBCBKZ01. The sequence goes on from JBCDBC010001195.1 coordinate 1,430, forward strand.
TTCCTGCCCTAGAAAAAGCATTGGAAGACCCTAATGTGGCGGGTTTCATGGTGGAACCCATTCAGGGAGAAGCTGGTGTGGTAGTTCCAGATGATGGGTACCTAAAAAAGGCATTAGATCTCTGTCATTCCAGAAATGTCCTCTTCATAGCTGATGAAGTTCAGACAGGGTTAGCCAGAACGGGAAGAATGCTTTGCTGTGAGTATGAGGGGGTAAAGCCGGATATTCTCATTCTAGGAAAAGCCCTTTCAGGTGGGGTATTACCAGTATCTGCTATTTTGGCTGATAATGATATTATGCTGTCCATCAAGCCGGGAGAACATGGCTCCACTTATGGGGGGAATCCACTAGCATGTGCTGTGGCTAAAGCAGCCCTAGAGGTAATATTGGAAGAAAATCTGGCAGATAATGCCCAGGAAATGGGGGTTGTATTTAGAGAAAGAATGGAATCTCTAAAGGCTGAACGACCAGATCTGATTACGCTCGTAAGAGGTAAAGGCTTGCTAAATGCCGTGGTGATCAACGATAGCCCCGAAAGTGAAACAGCCTGGAACATTTGCCTGGCCTTGAAAGAAAAAGGCCTACTGGCAAAACCCACTCATGGAAA
>JBCDBC010001196.1:0-2030 GCA_039184535.1 Bacteroidota bacterium
ATGCCATCACCACATCAATATCCGGAACAGGGGAATGCTAAAATGAAGTTTCCTTTCCAAAGGAATAAGTACGGACATGAGCTCCTCATAGACTGTGGCCAAATGTCTCAGCTAAAGGGATTCACCCTGGATCAAACCCCATTTTGGATAGAATTCCATGAGCTATTCTTTGTTACCTCAGGAAAAGGAACCTTCAAACTTAATGATGAGAGAATTCCCTTCCAGAAAGGAACTGTTTTATTGCTATCACCAAATAAATGGCGGCAATGGGAAAGCATCGAAGGGAATTTAGATGGCTACACAATCTTATTTGAAGAAGAATTCATCTCCAAGTTTTTTAGTGACGGGCTATTTCTGTACCGCTTTCACTATTTCTATAATAATGCTTCCCCTTCTTATATTCAGCTGACCGATAAAGAGCTTTCGGCCTACCTATCTCAACTACTCAGGGTCAGGAAAGAGCTGGATGGTTTGCAGTATGACAGTAACCACTTTCTGAGGGCTATCCTCTATCAGCTACTCATTAACATCAACAGAGCATATTCCATCCAATTCGACATAAAGGAAGAATTTTTCGAGGACAACCTAGCTTTAAGGTTTAGAAGGTTACTTGAGAAAGAAATCAGAGTGAATAGAGACGTCTCTTTTTTCGCAGACAAACTGGAAGTCAGCAGGTCCCATCTTACCAAAACCCTCAAAAAGACGCTGGGAAAATCTCCGGCTCAGTTGATCAGAAACCGTATCATTGTAGAAGCAAAAAAGGAGTTGCTGTTCTCCAATCTTAACATTTCTGAAATTAGCTATCAACTCCACTTTTCAGAACCTTCCAACTTTAACCGCCTCTTTAAGGAGCTAGTTGGCATGTCTCCCAATGATTTCAGGGTACAGAACTCAAATTGATAAGTGTTTAGCCGAAATGATAGCCTATTCGGGATGAGGGGATTCTACCTTGCCCCCATTAATCCATTCTCCTGGTACTAGGAGAATAAGCCATACTAACCACATAATGTTTCAAGCAATGAATAGGCACATTCCCCTAATCTGGATGCTGGTAATGGTAACCGTGATGTTTATCTCCTGTGACGAGGATGAGGAGGTTTTTCCCATTCAATCCAATGCAGAAGTTACTATTACTAACACTTTACAGACAGCAGCAGATCCCAGCCAGGGAGGTACCGGAGGAGTAGAAACTCCTATAGAAACCATCCTGGGTGTACCTGCAGGAACCTTCCGTTTAACAGCTACCGTTAATGATGGAGTTGAGTTTGCAGACTACCTGGAAGGACTGTATGACATTAATCTGTCCAAAGATCAAATTACCTATAATCTGGTAGCTCCGGCAGATCATCCTATTTATGCCAGCTTCTTCAGAACTATAGAAGCTAATACCTTTGACAGGTACTACTTCGAGTTTGCGGAACCCCACAATATTGAATCCACCAATTCTGATAACAACAGTGTATCCTTAACTGTCTTATCGGATACCCGAATTGTGGTACAGGTAGGAGAAGGATTCAACTTCAACCCCGGATCTACTTTTACCATAACCCTAAACTAACTCCATACACATGAGAAGCACATTTTTGTATGCTTTGCCATTGTTTTTCATAGCGGCTATGGCAATAAGTTGTACCCCCACACCTTCAACAGAAACAGATATGAGTACCAATATGATCAGTGAGGCAGAAGCCCTCACCCTGGTAAAACCCTTCTATGACTTTTTAGGAGGAGATAGCACACCTGAAGAAGTTAAGCCCAGCTACCATGATGACTGGAGATCATACTATGATAATACCGGTTCCAGAACCATGGATGAAACCCTGGGATTTGTAGGAGGTCCTTTGGCGCAGATGGTCCCTGATCTCAAGTGGAATATCAAAGAAGTGTATGTTACTCCTGAGAACCACATCATCATTAGAGGAGAAGCTACTGGCACTCCCGTTGGTGAAAACTTCATGGGAACGCCCATCAGTGGTGGGAAAAGCTTTACATTCATGAGCATAGACATCCACCACCTGCGAGATGGAAAG
>JBCDBC010001197.1:0-2026 GCA_039184535.1 Bacteroidota bacterium
CTGTCTACTAGCTTGTACGCCTCCTAAGGAAAGACCTATGAATGTGGTCATTGTCTTCACTGATGACCAGGGCTATGGGGATGTGGGCAGTTATGGTGCAACTGGCTACACTACCCCACACTTGGATAAGCTGGCCAGTCAGGGGATGCGTTTCACTCACCACTACGCTGGCCAACCTGTTTGTAGTGCTTCCAGAGCGGCACTCTTGACGGGTTGCTATCCTAATAGAATTGGGATTTCAGGAGCCTTATTCCCCTATCACGAGATAGGACTTAATCCTGAGGAGACCACTATAGCTGAAATGTTAAAAGAAAAGGGATACGCTACAGCTGTTTTCGGAAAGTGGCATTTAGGGCATCATGAGAAATTCCTCCCACTCCAACACGGCTTTGATGAATATGTAGGTGTCCCCTACTCAAACGACATGTGGCCCATTAATCTGGACGGTACCAAGTCTCCTCCAGGTGAAGGGAGGGGCGACTTCCCTCCCCTTCCCTTAGTAGAAGGAAATAAGACCATAGAAGAGATCAATTCTTATGCAGGCCAGGATAAGTTGAGCACACTCTATACGGAGAAGGCCGTTGACTTCATCAAGCGCAATAAAGACAATCCCTTCTTTCTGTATGTACCCCATACTATGCCCCACGTTCCCCTGGGCGTATCAGCTAAATTCAGAGGCAAAAGTGAGCAAGGTATGTATGGAGATGTCATGATGGAACTGGATTGGTCCATGGGAGAAATCATGAACACGTTGGAAGTAGAAGGGCTGGAAGAGAATACCCTGGTGATTTTCACTACAGATAATGGTCCATGGTTGAGGTTTGGAAATCATGCTGGTTCTTCAGGCGGATTGAGAGAAGGGAAAACTACTTCCTGGGAAGGTGGTCAGCGTGTCCCCTTCATTGTAAAGTGGCCCGGCGTTACGCCAGAAGGAAGTATCTGTAACAAACTCAGCTGTACCATAGACCTCCTCCCTACCCTGGCAGAGATTACTGGAGCAGATTTGCCCGACAAGAAAATAGATGGGGTAAGTTTGACGGAGCTTTGGAAAGGGAATATGGAGGCAGAACCTCGTAAAGATCTGTGGTATTATTACGGAAAGAATAACCTGAATGCCGTGAGAAAAGGTAATTGGAAACTGGTATTCCCACACAACTTTCAGACCTATGATGCCATACCGGGTAATGACGGACATGCAGGTCCTCGCTATCCCAGAAGGGTGGATTCTCTGGAATTGTACAACCTGATGAGAGATCCTGCGGAAGCCTATAATGTCATTTCTCTCTACCCCGAGAAAGTATCCGAACTTCAGGAAGTAGCTCAAAAAGCTCGCTATGAATTGGGCGATCTTAATCAGAATATGGAATTAGGAGCTGAGAATAGAGAGATAGGAAAGTTGTAATTTTAAAAGCCACTAATAGACGAATGAGCACAAATTAAATTTTAACTCCCATTTTTCCAGTGGGCTGGCTGTTACTCTCCCGGTATATTGTGATAGGAGGGTGGAAGTAGGTGATCAATATAAAGCGCTCCATTTAAGGTCGTTGAGGCTCTCGAAACGACAAAGCTTTATGGCACAATAAGCCCCTTCAAGAACCTCAGGGTCCGCCCTACCTCAAGGAATGAATGTTGAACACTCAAATTTCATCAACTCCTTATTTTATGGGAGGAATTAAAGCGTTCTTCTTCATTTTCCTTGTTGTAAACGAAGCAAAAAAAAGAACGAACAAACCAAGGCCTACCACTAGCCATCCTCCCCGTCCCGATTTGATCGGGATTCACCCCTACTCTGAAAAGAATTAGAGCGTCTTAAAGATTGAATGCGTTACTTCTTATGAACTCGACAAAATAGGTACATTCACTAAAATTCATCTCACCTCATGGCTATCTATCCCTCGCCTTAATACGCCCCTCTACTACTCTATTGATCCATTAGTGTCAAAAAAATATTCGCACAATTCATTAACAGTGTTATATTTTATTTCATAACTATATCTACCAAGTAGAGATAGCCCCCCACCTTCTC
>JBCDBC010001198.1:0-2018 GCA_039184535.1 Bacteroidota bacterium
ATTTCTCCCTTCACATTCTTGACTCAGCTTAGCTATATTTGCGGCATGAAAAAGGCGTTACTCTTACTTCTTCTTTTCTCCGTCTTCTTCAGTGTGTATCATCCTGCTGTTTCTCAGCTGGATAAGCGCATAGGAGAGTGGACTTCCTACCTTAGCCAGGGAGACATAGTCAGGTCCGTAGAAAAAGATGGGCTAGTTTATTCCATCACCTCTGGGGGCATGTTTTCATTTGATCCGGCTACCAATGAAACCCGCCTTTTTTCTACGGTTGACCAGATGAGTGGCATAGATCCTACCACAGTCCATGTAGACCCTACTCAGAATCTGCTGTTCATAGGGTATAATGACGGGATGATAGATTTCTTTGACAGTCCTAATGAGTTCCAGTTCTTCACTGATATCCAGAGAAATACCTTCTACACCCGCAAAAGAATTAATGACTTCGCCAGTACAGGAAAAAGGCTATATGTAGCTACAGACTTTGGAATGGTAGTGTACGACCTTAATCAGCGTTTACCAGAAGCTACTATTACTCAGATTGCTGAAAATCCTTCCAGGCTGATCATCCGTTCTGTTACCGTTTTCCAGGACAGAATATGGATTGTACTGGAGAATAACAGACTATATAGTGCACCTGAAAATTTCCCTAACCTGGCTGACCCAGTCATTTGGCGGGAAGAAAATGGCCTAAATGGTTTGTCTTTTACGGCTGCTATTCAGGAAATAGGTAGCAATTCCAATGCCCTCTATGCCAGAACAGATTCTACCCTCCTGACTTTTTCAGGCAGCCAATGGGGCCAGCTTCCTGACCCAAGATTTCAGATAAGATTTGATCATCTTACGGTACAAGATAATGTGATCACGGCTTCCATCATTAATACCACCCGTACACTGTATCAGGATGGTCAGTATAGGGAGCTTTTTGTGGAAGGGGGAGTGAACCACGCACTCGTAGTGGGGCAAGACATTTATATAGGCAAGGAAGATCTGGGGCTGGATAGATTTGCTAATGCAGAAATCAATAATATCACACCTGAAGGTCCCAGAAACAACTCCGCCACTGGTGTAGCCGCTGGAAATGGAGAACTGTACATAGCACCCAGAGGATTCCAGGGAGCCTTCTCACCCGCAGTTACCTTTGATGGAGTGTACCACTTTACAGCAGAAACGGGTTGGACGCTATCAAATGACAGAAATGGGGGCCTACCTCCAGACAGAGCTAATACGGACTTTGCCAGAGCATACTATGATCCCTTTACAGAAACAGCTTGGTTAGGCTCATTCGGAAGAGGACTCGCCAGTTTTCAGGGAGGTGTACTTCAGAATTTCTATGACTGTGAGAATTCTCCTATTAGCACCATAGATGGAGTGTGTAATCTCAGTGCCTTCGGGAACACACGCGTGAGCGGCATAGATGTAGATGATTTTGGGAATGTATGGATTAGCCTTTCTCTGGCTTTACAGCCGCTCATGGTACTCACCCCTACCGGAGAATGGGTAGGCTATGATAAGAACAGATTTCCCTCTTCACTGAACGCCATTGATATGATAGCGGATCAAGTAGGGAATAAGTGGATGATTAGCAGACGAAATGGCCTGGTAGTTTATAATGACAATGGAACCCTGGACGCTATCAATGATGACATTCTCATCTCACTTAGAGCAGGAGGCGGTCAAGGAAACCTACCTTCCAACGATGTAACCTCCATAGCCGAGGATAAAGATGGAGCCGTTTGGGTAGGTAGTAGTGCAGGAGTAACCGTATTCTTTGATATATTCAGCATAGGCCAGGGAGTAATTGTAGATGCCAGTGCGCCTATATTTAATGGCAGACCCCTACTTGAGAATGAAATTGTCAATTCCATAGCCGTAGATGGAGGAAACAGAAAATGGTTCGCAACTAATAGTGGCGCCTTCCTCATCTCTGAGGATGGAACAGAACAGATTCAGCATTTCACAGAAAGTAACAGTCCCCTCTTATCAAATGGAGTGAACGACATAGCCATAGACGGCAAAAC
>JBCDBC010001199.1:0-2014 GCA_039184535.1 Bacteroidota bacterium
ACAATCGGTCATATCTACAGATGTGACCGATTTTTTTCTATCTATCCAACAAGAAGCCCTATATTTCGAGCTAATAATGATCTACCCTCTATGTATAAGTGGCTGATTAGACCTGTATTATTTCGTTTTGACCCGGAGAAAATCCATCATTTTTCTTTCAACAGCATAAAGGTGATGTTCAAGATTCCGGTCGTAAACTTCTTCCTGTCCACACGTTTTAAGGCACCAAAATCGCCAGTGAACATATTCGGCTTAGATTTTAAGAATCCGGTGGGATTAGCAGCAGGCTTTGATAAGGATGGGGTGCTGATAGACAAGTGGAAGTATATGGGCTTTGGCTTTGTAGAGGTAGGTACAGTAACCCCGCGCCCACAAGAGGGAAATGAAAAACCGCGTTTATTTCGTCTTCCAAAGGATAAAGCCATCATCAACCGTATGGGCTTTAATAATGGTGGCGTAGGAGCTTTGATAGATAGGCTGAAAGAAGCGGACAAAGGAGACCTGATCGTAGGAGCCAACATAGGGAAGAATAAAGATACGCCTAATGAGAAAGCGGTAGATGACTATATGTATTGCTTTGAGAATCTCTTTCCCTATGTAGACTACTTTGTAGTAAATGTTAGTTCGCCTAATACGCCTGGTCTGAGGAGATTGCAGGAGAAAGGACCCTTGACGGAAATTCTTTCTAAGCTTCAGTATTACAACCAAAGTCAGGAAAGACCCAAGCCACTTCTCTTAAAGATTGCCCCTGATCTCAGCTATGATGAAATAGATGATATTCTTGAGGTAGCAGAGACCACTTCTCTCTCTGGCTTGATAGCCACTAATACCACCATCAGAAGGGATAATTTACGTGCGGGTAAAAACCGTATTCTTCAGATAGGTAAGGGAGGGCTTTCTGGTAAACCACTCACCATGCGTTCTAGAGAGGTCATCAATTATATCCACCAGCGTACAGAAGGTAAGCTCGCTATCATAGGGGTAGGAGGGATTATGGATAAGGAAGATGCTCGCTCACATATGGAATCCGGAGCCAGCCTGATACAGGTATATACAGGCTTTGTGTATGAAGGGCCCAGCTTTGTCAAGAAGTTGGTAAAAGGGCTTTCTGCACCTGATGAGGCAGAAAAATTGAAGCAGCAAGTGCTGGGTAAATAAAATAAGGAAAGGGAATCACCAGTTATATTCTCACAGTCCTAATTCTTATCCACATGTATAATCCCTTGCTTAACCGAATTATTCTGTCCTTCGTATTCGCTTTTTTTTCCGTAGAACTTATTGCACAATGCATACCCGGTATGCCTCAACCTGGGGACGGGGAGATATTTCCTGATACGCTTTCAGATGCTGCAGCCTGTCAACCATATGAAGATGCAATCTCATTTCTACTTCCTAGAGATACTACCACACGTATAGCCGGGACCAATATTACCATTCCCTTTAATTCTTTTACCATTACAGATGTACTAGGTTTGCCTGCTGGAGTGAGCTGGGCGTGTAGCATAGGAGGAGATTGTAGATATGATGTTTCTCCAGATAATCCTGATCCGGATACCCTTGGCTGTGTTTCCTTCTTTGGAACGCCTTCTATTCCCGGAGAATACCTGGTAGAAGTACTCATAGTAGCTAATCTGGAACTGGTAGGAGATAATGACGGCGTATTTGAGATTCCTTTCAAAGTAGGGGGCTGCGAGCTTGAAACAGACTGCTTTGAATACCAACTCTCAGGTGCTTGTGCTCCAGCCGATTTAAACATCACTTCTATTCTGGATCTGCCTGATGGACCGGGTGTGAGTATAGATTGGAACATAGACGGACCCTCCGGTTCTTTCTTCAGATCGAATAATGAAACCCTACCAGCATTAACATTAGCTGAGCCGGGTGAGTATGTATTGAATTATCAGGCCGTAGTAGATACCACTGGATATATCCTGAATGGAGCTACGCTACTGGGAGTAGACTGTACAGATCTATTTAACTCGGCAGACCTCTACTGGCGATTAAGAAATCCAAA
>JBCDBC010001200.1:0-2009 GCA_039184535.1 Bacteroidota bacterium
ATAAAGCACCATCATAAAACCCTTCTCTACACTAGTATCCCTATAGAATCTATTTATGATCTGGCCAAATGGAAGCTCTTCCTGAGAAAAGAGAAAAATCCTCTTAAATGGATTGAGTTTCTCACCTCATATGGAGAAACCTATTTCCAATACACGAAGCACTTTAAAAGCAGATCAGATCTTCTCATTCAAACGGAAAAGATCTTACAGCTAACTACAGATCTTCTCTCATACTTACAGTCTCAAGTTTGGGACTCAAATACTCACCTTTATGCCCAACAAAAAGCCTATCCTACTTTTAGAACAGCTATAGAAGTTGCGCTTGAGTTGAATAAGCCGGAAGAAGCGTTCAAACTAGCTGAAATGAGTAGAGGAGGTTTCCTCACGGCAGCTATACAGCGACACATGAATACGCAAACGCAAGGGATTTCAGCGGAGGTTATACAAACAGAAATGAGTCTCTTAAGGCAATTAAAATACTATGGTAATTCAGGAGAAACAGAAAGCTTAATAGCATCTCGGCGTGAGTTTGAAGAATTTCTCAACATGCTACAAACAACCTATTCCAAATACTACGAAGCAAAGTACCAGAAATATATTCCTTCAGTTGAGGATATTCAAACTACCCTATCCCCTGATGAGACACTCATCTCCTTCTTTGGAAAAGATTCTTCCTATGTAATTTTTCAGTTCTCCCAAAAGGAGTTTAAGGCTAAACGTCTTAATCTTAATGCAGAAGCTCTAAGTAAGTTTTCAGACATAATGGGAAAAGGACTAGAAGGAGATAGTTCCCGAGCATCCTACCCTAAGTTAGCGAGTCAATTGTATGAAGATATTTGGCAAAAATTACCATTCCCGCCTACCACAAAAACCATTATCATTAAAGATGGTGTGCTTGGTGGTATAGCCTTTGAAGCCTTGCTTTCCCAAAAGCCTATAGATACAGAATTTAGCAGATACTCATATCTGCTATATGACCACAATATAACCTACACACATTCATCCGGTATTTGGTTTAGATCCAGAACCCAGGACCATCAGGCCTCTGCCAGGAAAGGTCTAGTAGCCTATGCCCCTTTATTCAAGGAAGTATTTAAGAGGAAGGACATCCCTGAGGATCTTAGGGCATATCTCTTCCATAACTCTTTTACCCAAACTGACCCATCCGATTTGCCTACATCTTTAGAAGTACAGATAAATGTGAAGGAAATATTTGCCATGAATGAATCAGATTGGCATGAAGGTATGGAGGCCTTGTTGGGCCGCTTTCTATCAACAGCTAAGGAGTATCAGGTCATTCACTTGGCTACCCATGGAAACCTCTCTAATGAAGTAGGAGCGGAGGCTTTTCTTGAGTTTGAGCATATCCAAGACTCCCTGAATAATGAGCGTTTATACCCTTCTCAGCTATTTGGTATGGAATTGAATGCAGAACTGGTAGTCCTAAGTGCCTGCCAAACCTTTCTGGGAGACTATGTGCAAAGTGAAGGAATGTTCAGCCTGGAATACGGCTTTCGATATGCGGGGAGTAGATCTGTGGTTTCAACTTTATGGCAGGTTGATCAGAAATACACCTCCAAGTTCATGGAATTATTTTATAGCCACCTTTTTGAAGGAATGAGTAAACAGGACGCCATGAGAAAGGCAAAACTGGATATGATAAAATCTACCCACTCTAATCCCTGTAGATGGGCGGGTTTTGTGTTGACGGGGGATACCTCTTCTATTGACTTCATAGATCCCAACCCCTGGTACACACAGCTAAAATGGATAGCCTCAATGATCCTGATACTATTGATCATTATCATGAGTATCCAATACTGGCGGTCAAAAATAACGGCTTAAGTAACGATATTACTTCAAATAGTAAGGCCCGGAAGTGTATGCATTCCGGGCCTTACTATTTTTTGCAATCTACTTAGCAGCTGCAAGTAAAAAGTATCCTGCTCCACTTCAGATGGTCATTAGATAACTTATACAAAGTGTTTGAAGTAGAAATACTTCCATAG
>JBCDBC010001201.1:0-2009 GCA_039184535.1 Bacteroidota bacterium
ATCTACTGTCTCCTTCAGAAAAGGTACTTTGCCGTAGTTGAACACATACTCCTTGAAAAATGGAAAGTCTGTGGTATAGATGAAACTCTCATCCCTAGGACCAAAGAGCTCACTGGCTATGATCTTCCGATTCTCTTCTGGAATATCAATCTTGATCACATCAGCAGTCTCCTCATTTTGCTTTCTGAGAACTGTATAGGAAGCTATATTCTTGTAAGCAGCCCCGTCAGGAAAATCCTGAAACTCCTTATCATTAATCCTCCTTAATTCATCACCGCTGCGGAATCCGGCATCGTAAAGGGTTTCACTGCTGCTGATGATATTCAACTGTGTAATGTGGGCCCTACTGCCCATAAAGTCCGGATGAAACAACATAACCAAGCCTACCAAAAGGCCCAATAAAATCTGCCCCACTAACTTGAACTTACTCTTAAGTCCCTGTTTATTTTTCAAGAATACCTTTATGTAGTCATCTATGAAGCCTATAACCCCCATCCATATAGTCCCAACAAGTATGAGCCAAACGTATCCATTTGCAACGTCTGCCCATAAGAGTGTAGGTATGACAATGGCGGCTATGATAATCAGTCCCCCCATGGTAGGGGTTCCTGCTTTAGCAGCGTGATCAGGACCAACTTTACTGTCCCTTACCACCTCTCCGATCAGGTTCTTTCTCAATAAGTCAATGATCTTGCTTCCTATCAGAAGCGATATGATTAACGAAAAGACAAAAGACAAAATGGATCTAAACGTGATATACTGGAATACACCAAATCCGGTAATATCATAGGCCTCATTAAGTCTCTCCAATAGATAGTAAAGCATAAGTCGTGTATGTCTAATTTGCTTGAATGATGTTTGGCGATTTCTCGCTCAAATTACTACGCTTTATCGAAAAGCAAGTATCAACCTTCATTCCGCAAATATTTCTCTCAATATTTTTTTGTCATCAAAAGGATGACGTACTCCCTTAATCTCCTGATAGGTTTCATGCCCCTTTCCAGCCACCAGAATCACACTTCTATCAGCTGCCATTTGCACAGCTGTTCGGATAGCTTCTTTCCTGTTGACTATCCTCAGCGTTTTCTTTCTTTCTCCTGACTGAACCCCTTTCCACATATCTTCCAGTATGGCTTCCGGTTCCTCACTTCTAGGATTGTCAGAAGTTAAAATGGCTCTGTCAGCATAGCTGGCGGCTATTTGTGCCATCTTAGGTCGCTTCTCTTTATCTCTGTCCCCTCCACATCCTACTACCACCAGAATTTCTTCTCCCTTATTAGCCATGGTTTTAATGGTTTTCAGGGCTTTCTCCAGTGAATCAGGCGTATGAGAATAGTCTACAATACCTATCAGCTTATTCTCAGGATGAGGAACGATCTCAAACCGTCCATCTATTCCCTTCAACTTGCTGAGCTCTGCCAGGACTTTCTCCTTTCCGAACCCTTCTTCTACCAGGGTAGCATAGACGGCCAGAAGATTGTAAGCATTAAAATCTCCTAACAGCTGCATCCAAACAGGACGTCTGTCTATTTCCAGATATAAGCCTGATAAAGAATTCTCAATTATTCGACTTCTGTAATCAGCCATGCCTCTTAAGGCAAAGCTCCTTACTCTTCCGGCGGTATTCTGCACCATCACCTTTCCGTTTCTGTCATCCAGGTTTACCAATGCCAGCGCACCTTTAGGAAGCTGATCAAAAAGCATCTTCTTGGCGGCTATGTAATTGGCGAAAGTGCCATGGTAGTCCAGATGGTCATGGGTGATGTTGGTGAATATGGCGGCCTGAAAAAGAATGGAAGCCGTTCGGTCCTGAGACAATGCGTGGCTGCTCACTTCCATGCACACATATTCGCACCCTTCATCCAGCATCTGCAGAAACATCTGATGAAGTCTGATAGGATCTGGGGTCGTATGCGTAGAAGGAATGATCTTCTCTCCTATGCGGTAATCAATGGTAGATACCAGTCCCGTCTTGTTGCCCAGATTATTCAGGGCTTTGTACAAGAGGG
>JBCDBC010001202.1:0-2004 GCA_039184535.1 Bacteroidota bacterium
CATCTTCGAAAACCTTGAAAAAGGGCTAGGCTTTGTTCCTAATCTTTACGCTTACATAGGTCACTCTCCTAACGCCCTACAAAGCTATCTGGCTTTTCAGCAAGCACAGGGAAATGGGACCTTCAAGACTAAAGAAAGAGAAGCTGTGTATTTAGCCGTAAGTCAGGTGAACGGTTGTAGATATTGTCAAAGTGCCCACACAGCCTTAGCTAAAATGAATGGATTCTCAGATGAAGAAGCTGTTCAGCTTAGAAACGGAACTCACGCTGACGAAAAACTCAACGTACTGACCAATCTGGCAGCAGACATTCAGCGCACCCACGGTAAACCTTCTCAAGAGTTATTGAACAAATTCTTTGATTTGGGATATGATGAAGGCGCATTGGTAGATTTAGTTACCCTGGTATCAGACAAAATCCTGGCTAACTACATCCACAATATCACTCAGATAGCTATCGATTTTCCTGTTGCTCCTGAGTTAGAGACAGTCTCAGCCTAAGCCCTAATTACAAGTAAAACGTTGAGATAATTCAACGGAGGGATCTTTTCTTAACAGGAAGGGATCCCTCTTTTTTTGTGGGAATAATCTTATTCCTTTATGACCATCTGTTTGAATATGCCTTTTTCATGCTGTATAAGCAGCAGATACATACCTCTATCAAGATCCTTTAGGGTTAAGTTAAAAGCACGCTCAGGTGGAAATAGGTCTACTTCCTGCTGGTATAATCTTCCGTCTAATCCATAAAGACTGATAGAGGAAGCGTTAAGCTCTGCTGGGATGGCAACTGACACCTGCTCTTGTGTAGGATTAGGGAAAACCTGAATTCCTGGACTGCTTATAGATCTGGCTGTAGAAGTAGCCAGAGCAGGTGTGGGAGGGCCATAGACAATGACATTTTGTTCTTCCGGAGAAGAACCCAGGTAGGCAGCACAATATGCTTGTCCTCCTGCATCCATTTGGATAATAGCCTTATTAACGGTTTGGGCAAAGACTACTCCATTACCAAGAAGTGCCCTTACTCGCCAACTTCCAGATGTGTTTTCATAGTAATTGATTCGCCCATTGGCTACGCTATTGAAGAATACGTTTATGAGAACGTGGGAAAAACCTTGATCATCTATCCAAAAAGATGAAAGGCCCCCTCTTCCACCACTTACTATGACATCTCTTTCTCGCCATTCTCCTTCTTGATTTTTTTTCTGTTCATATACCCGCCAACTGCTATTAGTAAACAGTCCTCCGATAACTACCTTAGGTAAACCATCAGTATCTATGGCTATGCTATGTTCAAATTCACTGTTATTAAAGAAAGGAAGCCTTTCTACAAACCACTCGCTTTGCTGAGAGGGAAGAAATGCATAAGAAATGCGAAGAGTCCCAATAATCCCACTTCTAAAGGTTATATGAACCTGACCTTCATCATTTACGGCTAACTGAGGAGCAGAAGATTCTCCCAGAGAGCCTGGGGAAGCATTTTCTATTGGGTAAATCTTCCAGGGACTACTTTCGGTTGCCCGGTATGCATACATGAGAGAGAATTCCTCATCTTGCTCCCGCATCCAACATATATGAATACCTCCATTTGGGTCTGCTTTTATACTTGGACTAACGTCTAATAGCTCATTATCAGTAAGTTTTTCCGTAATCCAGAATCCGTTACTGGTTCTGTAAGCAAAAAAGATTTCACTGTCTACGCTTTGCTCTGCCTGATACGCCACATAAGGGATAGACAAGGTAGGATGAGTAGCTAAAGAAGCGTCGAAAACTAGTAAACCATCCTGATTAATGAATGTGGGGCTACTCCATTCTCCTATGATATCACGTTCTGTATGATACAGAATACTTCCGCCAGTCACTGGAATCTCCTGGTATATGAGGTGAAGATGTTGGTCATTGGAAATGACAAAATGCTCTCTCCCTATGATCTGCTTGGTATCGTCTCGCGTAATAAATTGGGCGGTGGCATCTTCCCACTGACCCCATAGCTGAAGGGGTAAAATGAG
>JBCDBC010001203.1:0-1980 GCA_039184535.1 Bacteroidota bacterium
GTTTTTTGCTCCTGGAGAAGGTGAGGAAACTCTAGAGCAAAACCTAAATCAACTAATTAATCTTCAAAGGTTCTTCCATCCTCACCCTTTGTATACAATTCTCATTGTAGAATATAGTAAGGATGGAAGAACCTTTGAAGATTAATTAGTTGATTTAGGTTTTGCTCTAGAGTTTCCTCACCTTCTCCAGGAGCAAAAAACTGATACACGGCTTTAGGACTTGTTGAGAACAGCTCCTTAGGAGCAAAACTTAGGTTGAGTTTTCCTGATGGATAGGCTGCTTTAGCTGCCTGTTAGCAGATACTGACCAGTGCTTCTTTCAGCGACTGAAGTCGCCGGTCCATGGTTAACCAGCGTAGTATTACTTTGTCTCTTTAAGAATATATATCCCAAAACAGGATACCGGAAGAGGCTCCGGGACGTGCTCGTAGACCATTTTTCTGAACAAGCATGAGCTTGCTCAGTACGTATTTGAGGGTTGTTAAGCTCCCGCTTGCCAACGGGATAAAGGTGGACTCCTATCCACTGATTGTTTTCACTAAAGTGTCAAAGTAATAGTAGGAATATCCAAGTAATTAACTCAAGGATAGCGGACCTACAAGTAATCATGGGGTTTTTATCTCTTTCAGTTCCTTCTTTGTCCATAGTAACCACCAGGGAGTAGCTGGCGAATCATGGTGCTCTAAGTGATAGCCGAAGAAATAACAGCTTATGAAGGCCCAAAGGTGGTTCTTCTTCTGACTTCTGCTATGGTGAGAATTATCATGTTCTCCTTTATGAGGTAAATAGGTCCCAAAATAGAAAAGCTGTATGGTCCCCAAAAGAGAGGCGATTACCCAATAAAGGATAAGGTTGGGTTCGGCTACCCAGATCTTGGCTATGTTAAAGCTGATGGCTGCCAGGATCACCTGCTTCCAGGAGATGTATTCCTTTAGAAAGTCCAGATACCAATAAAAAAATCCTTCCTTCCCTCTGTGAAAGTCTGGATCCTTATCTGTCCCCGCAAATCTATGGTGGTCATAATGCTTGGGGCGTAATTTTTTGTACTCATTAAAAATGAATAAAGCAGAGGCTATTTTCCCTAAAAGGTGATTTAATTTTGCATTTCGAGGAGCTACTACCCCATGCATGGCATCATGAGCTGTGATAAATAACCCCGTGAAAAGATGGGCCTGAATGAGGATTCTCAAGTAGGTGAGCGGGTTAGTCCATACTACCGGAAAGATGAAGTTAAGCACCAGGCTGATGGCCCAAAGGAGAATGATGAGTATCCCGATAAAAACGCCTGTATGTTTGTTGGCTAAGATGGGAGCCAGAGCACTTTTAGTAGGAATCATAGGAAGACGGCATATTTATGTTAGATACATTAGGAAGGGCGCGTTTTATTGGAAATTTATTTTGGATGAATTCATACGCCCAAATAGTTAGGAACAGTAGCAGCATGGAGTAGATAGGATCTTCCGTAGGGACGGTTCCCAGTCGTATACCCAGATTTTCAGTGTCATTGTAGATGACTACAGGAAGGGCAGTCAGTACGCCATTGACAGTAAAAAAGGGAATAAGATGGACAAGGTAAGCTCTGAAAAATTTTCCTAGCTGTGTTTCATCAGCTAATCTACTGGCAGTTATGAGTATGATCCCCATACTGATAAAGGTAATACTGGTGTACCATAGGTCTATGTTTATAAAGCCTATTAGTATGATGATTCCTCCCAGGATCAGGGTAAATAGGGAGGCTTGTGGAATGAGAAATCTTTGTTGGAGGTAGGCATTCAGGCAGTCGTAGATAAAGACACAGGCGTAAGGCACCGTGAGAAAAAAGAGCCATTCTTCTAGGGGAAGATTAATCAGGTATATGCCAGTAAGATAATCAGGGTTGAATGACCAGATCCCCATTTCTGTGAACCATACATCCCAAATGATGAATATTCCCCCTGAGAAAGCTATAGCTGGTAATAAGGCATACCATCTTCTAAAGAA
>JBCDBC010001204.1:0-1977 GCA_039184535.1 Bacteroidota bacterium
GCTCATTTACCCAGTGCCATGCTTCCTGGAACCAGTACTGAAATTTCTCATATCCTCCGTCTTCAATAAATTCTATGTACTCTCCATTTGTAATGAGTCTGTCCATCACTTTGGCAGATTCCAGAAAAACCCTGTGGTGACCTTCTTCATTGTCAAAATGGAAAGCATTTCCTTGATGGCCAATTTCATAAACATCAGCATCTATGTGAAGGTATTGCTCATCCAGATTGGGAGCCTCAAATTGAAGAAGTGCTTCTGGAGGTGCCATATATTCCGGGAAGAGGGGATTATGACCCAGAATATACTTGATATCATAAAGGAGAAGTTCCTGGTGCTGCTGTTCATGCTGTAAGCCTAATCCTATTACCTCCAGGGCATGATCAGGCAGGAGATCTTGCTCTCCTAACAGCTCCTGCATGTGTATGTCTACATATTTCCGGTATTCTCTGATTTCCTCCACACCTGGGCGAGTCATATTTCCTCGGTAGGATCTGTTGACACGTTCGCCTGCTCCCTCGTAGTAGCTGTTAAAGAGGTAAGCAAATCTAGGATGATACACCTGATAATCTGGGTAGAAAGTGACTAGTACAAATTGCTCAAAAAACCAGGTAGTATGTCCCATATGCCATTTAGGTGGACTTACATCCACAACTGGCTGAACGACCGTATCTTCTGGCTTAAGAGGTTGGCAGATGCGAAGGGTTTGATTTCTTACCTGGATGAATTTATCCAGTAAACTGACAGTTTGGGTATGGGTAAAAATCATGATTTTGAGAGAAATGTATATCTACTTACTTAACGATTACTCATTTCAGTAAGGTATATTACATGAATAACAGCCTCCCCCTTGTCAGAACAATTCCTTGAAAATAGGAATTATAATCACTTTATACTCATTTTTTTCAAAATGGTTGGTCTAATTGGGGAAAGGTAATATTCCTTACACATTGTTTACAGTTTTACCAGCCCATTAGGACCCTGAATCCAGGCAGATATCGCTGGACGATCTGACTTTTTTATCTCTACCTCTAATTGAAAAGCCTCGAATACGGGCATTATCTTATCTGGTTCTGGATGGAAGAATTCCATCTTTTCCAGTTTACATATTTCGGGTAGACTATCAGTAGGATGGGCAGTACTACTACTCCAATCTATTAAAAAAGGGGCTATTTCCACTTCAGGATCCGAAAGAGGTAGGCTTAATTCCCAGCTAAGTATTTCCCCGTTGGCTAGTCTTCTTTTTCCTTCCACTACCTTGCCTAAATCATTTTTGTATTTACTAAGAACAGCCGAATCTTCTTTTAAGTGGTCTGACTTTAGACACCATCTACTAAGCTTGGAAGCTTGGATTAGATCTATGCCCATCCATCTGGGAGGTGGAATATCAGTGTTGGACTCGTCTACGGCCAGTACTTCAAAGTAGCAACCATCCCCCAGGTTTAGTAAGGCGTTTTTAGTGCCTTGGGTGGGATGCTGCCCACCTATGGAAGGACGCACTCCTAGTAGAGTTTCTATCTGATCCATCCCTTCCTGAAAATCAGGAACAGCATAGACCAAGTGATCAATGCTTTTTCCTATGTTCATGTAGGTTGATATTGGGTTTGTATAGCCTTTGCTACCGACTGAGCACTTCTGACGGCTCCATCCATATAGCCTGGGAAGGCGTCAGCTGTTTCTGTCCCTGCTATGAAAAGCTTCCCCTTCCATATAGGGGTCCTGTAAATAGGATGTCCATTATGTTGGTGTGGGAGAATGTGCTCATCGTAAGGTACAAAGCTGAAAGGCTCATTTCGCCAAACGGCCTCTTCGTAGGAGAGGTAGTTCTCCACCTCTGTCCCAAAGTATTTCCTGAGCTGATTCAGGATAAGAGAGAGTCTTTCCTCTTTCTTAAGAGAAAAGTAATTCCCATTTAAAAAGCCACAAAGCGCATATACCTGATCCTCCACATCTGCGTGATCATACATTTCCGGAATAGGA
>JBCDBC010001205.1:0-1972 GCA_039184535.1 Bacteroidota bacterium
AGGTTCATCCGTGTTGATCATGATAAGGTCCAGAAGAGTCTTCTGGCCATCTGCTCAAGCGATCAACTATCTCAAATCAAACTGAATTCCATTGAGTTCCAGTTTTGTGATATAGTGGAAGAGTTGGATTAAGAATAGTATTCTTATAGAGATTTTTCCAGGGAGGTCATCCATATGTGACCTCCCGCTACTTCCTACATCTCAATATCATTCAACTTCACTACAGCTGTGATTTTCTGTTCTCCGGAAAGAGAATAGTGGATGCCCAAGCCGCTACACGGACAACATTAAATCACTATCATGAAAAAGAATCTCGCTGAATTTTTAGGCACCTTCTGGTTGGTATTGGGAGGATGTGGATCTGCCTTATTAGCTGCCGGTTTCCCGAATGTGGGAATAGGCCTGGTAGGCGTTTCCTTTGCTTTTGGCCTTACCGTCCTAACCATTGCATATTCTTTAGGTCATATTTCTGGCGCTCATCTGAATCCTGCCGTTACCCTTGGCTTATTTGCTGGTGGTAGAGTAAATGCAAAAGATATACTCCCTTATATCGTTTCCCAGGTCCTGGGTGCCATAGCTGCTGCCGGGGTACTCTATGTGATTGTAACAGGAAATGGGTCTGACATAGGGACTTTTGCTGCCAATGGCTTTGGAGAGCATTCTCCCGGTGGATACAGCATGCTAGCCGCCATCGTAACGGAGTTTGTAATGACCTTTATGTTCCTGATCATCATCATGGGAGCTACGGATGAACGTGCGCCCAGTGGATTTGCTGGGATAGCCATAGGCTTGGGACTGACCTTAATTCATCTTATCAGTATTCCTGTTACTAATACCTCAGTGAATCCTGCCAGAAGTATTAGCCAGGCCCTCTTTGTAGGAGACTGGGCCATTTCACAGGTATGGGTATTTATCCTTGTTCCTATTGCAGGTGCTATGGCGGCAGGAGTAGTCTATAATTACCTGAGAAAGTAAGAATGATCCATAGTTGTCGCTTAGCGATATAGTATTTTTGTACTTGTCATTTGTAATTGAGCTTTGGCTGCTATGCAGTCAGAGCTTTTTTGATGTAGGCTACTAAGATTTACTTGAAGAGGACTTGGCGGTATCTTCTACTGCGCCAACCAGGTCTAAAGAGAAGTAAGAGACCTTAATATTGGAGATTCTCTCATAAGGGATAATGAGGATATCAGTATCCTGGGTAGTTCTGTAAGACTCTCCCTCTGGTTCAGCTAACTCAGGTGCGGAAATACTTTCTCCCAGTACATAGGGCCTGCTGTAGACGGCTGTCATTTGGATCCGTTCCAAACCGGTAGTTTTAGAGAGATAGAAGTCCTCCAGTATGCCAGAATAAATGACTGGTTCTCTCCCGTCTATATTAGCTAGAACCTCCAAATATACAAGGTCAAAGTCCCGCTCGGGTTTATGTTTGTTAAACTGGAAAATAGCCCTGAATATGCTAATCAGATAAAACTTAAGGGTACGCTTTTGAGGATAGGTATTTTCAGTGATGTTCTCAAATACATAGTACCAGTCGTTATTCACTCGTAGAAATGGATTCCGTAAATCCAGTCCTGTGAGAATCACGAATCTTCTGAACAGCTTTCCTACGCGATAGGAGAGAAAAATCAAGATAACATTATAGAGGGCAAAGGAAGAAAGCCCCATTCTAATGACCTCAAATTCTTTTTGATCTAATAGGCCTTCTCCATCTATGATTTTGTAAATGATGTAGAGGTCAGGCTCTGCTCTGAAAATAACGCCAAGTTGTTGTATGACAAATAGGCTTCCCAGGTGGATCAGGAGGGAAGGGATGGCAGAGAAAATGATTTGATTGACGAGAGAGGTGTCAATGGTTAGCGCAGTCTGTATTGCCCGTTTGGAGGATGAACCACGGACATAGGCTAACCTGAGAATGAAACCTGGTGCTAACAGAGAAATGAGGAGTATACTCCCTAATGCAATGTTCAAG
>JBCDBC010001206.1:0-1968 GCA_039184535.1 Bacteroidota bacterium
AGGTGACTCCAGATTACTGAATTACGGCCCTTCAGCTCTCTCCATTCATCATCAAATCCGTCTAACTTATAGAAATAAGTGTTTTTTACATTTTGGACATAATCCAGCATGGCAAATTCAAGCCCAATGGCTTTATGCTGATAGGAAAGTGATATGGCATCTGTATTTGAAATGTGCTTTTGAAGGATACTTTTTCTAAGAAAAGGATCTTCCTGTCCCACCTTTACAGATTCTCCGTAAATTTGTAAATCTGTTATGTATACCTTGTTTGCTGTATTTTCAGTAGGAAACAGATGTCCAGGAAAACTACAGAAGCCTTCCATTCCCCCCAGGAATATGATGCCTTTATCATTCATGTAAGATGAGCGGTATTCGATGGCCTCACCTGGTAATCCATCAATGATGTTGAAAGATGCTAAGCGTTTACTTTCGGGGAAAAATCCTAGCAAGCCTTTATCCATCGAGATCCATAAGTGATTAGCCTGATCTACTACTATGGAGTTTACGTATCCCTGAATTTCTGGTACCAGCTCTCCATTCCTAAAGTATGTCTTAGAAACGGGATCAAAGATGAGGATCCCATTGGTGGTCCCAATGAGGAAGAAATTGTTAAACTTAACCGCAGAATTGATGATAGAACTAATATTTTCAAGACCAGATTGGTCAATTCGATAATTTTTGAAGGTGTATCTTTTTTCTTTCTGGTTCCAATTCAGTTCGCACATTCCTTCTCCGGATGTGGCTAACCAAAGGTTCCCTTCATCATCCTTTAATATATCCATGACTATTTTGTCTGGAATAGAAACAGAATCATGAGGGTCTGGATGATACACCTTGGACTTCTTCCCCCGTATCTGGATTAATCCATTTTGACTTCCTGCCCATAATATACCTGTTGTGCTATCTCTGTAAAAAGAACGGACTAGGGTTCCTTTTAGAGCTTCTCCCTTGTTATTCTTTAAGTGGTAATCTGTAAACCTTTGAGAGGGAATATGCATTTTGCTTATGCCATATCCATTACCAATCCACAGATTTTGTCCTTCTTTATATAAGGTGGTAATTTTATTCAGGTCATAATCCCCAAAGTTCAAGCTGGGGTTTTCTATTCGTTCGCTAATTCCCGTGTGTGTGTTATACTCAAATAGCCCTCCAATTCTTGTCCCTAACCAGATTATGCTATCATTTTTTTCTTCAAAGGAACATACATCGGGTTCTACAAACTTCCCGAAATCAGGATATGTGGGAGAAAACTTCCTTTTAGATAAATAGGTGGTAACACCAATGTTGGTAGATATCCAGATGGTATGATTAGTACCCATATAAATATCTCTTATCAAATCACTCGGTAGGTCAAAAGAGCTGGTATTGGAAGGACGATAATTTTCAAAATGAATTTCCTTTCCCTTTGAACCTAAGTCCTCATAGTATAGGGGAATATCTTTCGGGTTGAAGTAGATGATTCCCTGAATAGTACCTAGCCAAATAAGGCCTGCTTCATCCTGTTCTATATCCAAAATACTAAGTGAATGAAAGTCAACTAAGTTGCGGCTGGTTGTATATTTGATGGCTCTATAGTCCCTGAAGCCAGTATCAGTATCCTTGAATTTGGAGGGCATCCACTGGTAAATACCAGACTCAAAAGTAGCTAACCAAATTCTTCCTTCATTATCTTCAAAGACCTTCCAAATATTATCTGAGCCTATGGAGTATGGTTCCTTTATATTTTTCTGGAATCTTGTAAAACTGACTGATTGTTTGCTGATACTGGAATCATGGAAATTCATTAGATTAAGTCCACCAGCCCATGTGCCTATCCAGAAATTATGGTGTTTATCTTCTAGTATGCTTAGGACTGCATCAGCACCAAGACTTGAGGGATCATCTTTGTCATAAGTGAAACTGGTGAAGGTCTGACTTTTCCTATTAAACAAATTTAGGCCTCCCTCAGTCCCTATCCATAGTCTTTGC
>JBCDBC010001207.1:0-1966 GCA_039184535.1 Bacteroidota bacterium
CTTCTAAAGCGCATTTATTGCATCCAGACTATAAGCTGATTAAACAATTTGGTAACGTATCCGCTCTATATAAAAGAAGTAATTAATTAGGATAACAAACTACTATGGAAAAAAAGACAGCATTCATCACAGGTGCAAGCCGAGGTATAGGAAAAGCCATAGCCTTAAAGCTGGCTGCTGAAGGACATAATGTGGTAGTAGCAGCTAAGACTACTGAACCACATCCCAAACTACCTGGAACCATATTTACAGCAGCAGCAGAGATTGAGGAAGCAGGAGGAAAGGCGCTGGCAGTGCAGGTAGACATTCGGTCAGAAGAGATGGTGCTGGATGCCATAGAAAAAGCTGTTGAGACTTTTGGCGGGATTGATATTCTCATTAACAATGCTTCTGCCATCAACCTATCCCCCACAGAAATGCTTCCCATGAAACGGTATGACCTCATGCACTCTATCAATGTGCGGGGAACCTTCATGGTATCAAAGCACTGCATTCCTTACCTGAAAGAAGGAAAGAATCCTCATATTTTGACCCTATCTCCTCCCTTAAATCTGGATCCACACTGGTTTGGAAGCCACCTAGCCTACACCATGAGTAAATACGGGATGAGTATGACAGTCCTAGGCCTAGCAGATGAACTCAAAAAATATAAAATAGGGGTGAATGCCCTCTGGCCAGTGACAGCCATAGCTACTGCTGCTGTCAAAAATGTACTGGGAGGAGATACCCTCATGCAAGCTAGTAGGTTCCCTTCCATTATGGCAGATGCTGCTGATATCATCTTCAAAAGGGATAGCTCTGAGTGTACAGGAAACTTCTACACAGATGAACAGGTTCTTAAAGAAGAAGGAATTACTGACTTCTCTTCTTACGCAGTGAATCCAGAGAAAAAATTAGCTCCCGATTTTTTCTTGTAAATTAGGAGTCCATATTTATCAGGGGATTTTATAGGTTTTCACTTTTCTACGAGCTTTACAAATTGAACAAGCTCTGTAGACAAATCATTTGTGTCTCTACAGGAGACTTACTTTACGAAATACATCTTATGGCAATACAGCAAATTTGGACTGGCTCAGAGCAGTATTTATGTGATCCAGAACTGGCACAAGCCTTTCATATGGCAAGAGTGTTAGGAATGCCCCTGTTAATTGAAGGAGAACCAGGTACTGGAAAAACAGAACTTCCCATTCAGTTCGCTCAAAGCATGAACCTCTCCATGTTTACCTACCCGGTAGGCTCTAAAAGTACCGTCGATCAATTTGTGGCTAAGTTTGATCATGTCAAGTATTTGAGGGATTCTCAAACTGAAATCCTGAATGCCCAGCGTACGGAAAAAGGGCTTGATCCACTAAGCCTGGGAGGAAGAAGTACTGAAAACCTGGATGACTACGTCATGCTAGGTCCCGGTGCACAATCTTTCTCGCATGCTAACTCTGTGTTACTGATAGATGAAATAGATAAGGCTCCCAGAGAGTTTCCTAATGACTTACTGTTTGCCTTGAGCCACAGGAAATTCTTCCTGCCAGAATCAGGTAGAGTCATAGAAACCAATGAGACAGATATGCCTACCATTGTGATTACCAGTAACAGAGAGCAGGAACTCCCTACTGCCTTTAAGGGTAGATGTATTTATCATTACATCAGCTTCCCGGAGCCTGATATGATGAAGCAGATTCTGGCGAAGCATTACCCTGAAGCAAATGAAGAACTGGTAGGCAGATGTATGGAGCTATTTTATCAGCTCAGAAAACTGGGCCTGGAAAGAGCCCCTTCCACTCGAGAACTCCTGCAGTGGCTTTCTTATCTACAGCATTTAGACATAGAAGAAGCCATGGAAAAAATAGACAAGAAGGAAGGTATGGGCGCACTTGTAAAAACACAGGCTGATTTGAAGCGTATCACCCAATTAAAAAATCTTCCTCATGTTTGAGAGTCTTCCTGATACTTTCCGTAAGCATGGGTTACA
>JBCDBC010001208.1:0-1965 GCA_039184535.1 Bacteroidota bacterium
CTCATTCTAATCCATAGACATAAAGAACTCTGTTTTTCCGGCAAGGTCTCGAGTCAAGGCCTTGCCACTTTCTTTTATATATTGTAGTATTCAACCCTACTTACACTTAACCTCATCCCTTTTGCAAGCAATAGAACAGTTTCTCGCAGACTTCTCAGGTTTTGCCTGGGGGCCGCACTTATTGGTCTTACTGATAGGAGGTGGTCTATTTTTCATCATCTATATCCGTTTTCTTCCTTATAAATACTTCGGGCATGCCATAGACATTCTCAGAGGGAAGTATGATGACCCAAATGAAGAAGGACAGCTTACGCACTATGAGGCTTTGTCTACCGCCATAGCTGCCACAGTAGGGATGGGAAACATCAGTGGAGTAGCAGTAGCCATTACCATGGGAGGACCCGGCGCTCTGGTGTGGATGTGGATCAGCGCACTCATAGGAATCTGTACCAAGTTTTTTACCTGTACACTGGCCATCATGTACAGAGGGAAAGACTCTCAGGGAGAAACACAGGGAGGACCTATGTATGTGATTGTGGAGGGACTGGGAAAGAAATGGAAGCCCCTGGCCCTGTTTTTCTCTGTAGCAGGTTTATTTGGGGCCCTACCAGCTTTTCAGGCTAATCAACTTACAGCTACTATCAGTAGTGTCTTGTTAGAACCTAATGGGGTGGATGTAACCTTCAACTCTAATCTGATTACCGGTATCATCATCGCCATCATCGTATCAGCCGTTATTTTTGGCGGGATCAAAAGGATTGGGAGTGTAGCGGCCAGACTGGTTCCTGTGATGGTAGCCGTATATGTAGTTTCCGTACTGTTTATTCTTATTAGAAATATAGATCAAATTCTTCCCTCTTTTCAGGTAATCTTTGAAGATGCTTTTAGTGGGAATGCAGTATTAGGAGGGGCTTTAGGGGCCCTCATCATTATGGGGGTCAGAAGAGCTGCCTTTTCCAATGAAGCCGGTATAGGGACAGCCCCTATGGCACACGGAGCTGCTAAAACCAATGAGCCTGTAAGAGAAGGGCTGATAGCTATGCTTGGGCCTGTGATAGATACCATTATTGTGTGTACCATGACGGCTTTGGCCATTATCATTACAGGTGTATGGGAAGGTAAGGCGGGTGAAGGAAATGTAGAAGGGATCACGGTGACCATTGAGGCCTTTGAGCAAGCCATGCCTGGAATCGGTTCATGGGTGTTAATGGCCTGCGTGCTGATCTTCTCTTTTACTACCCTCTTTTCATTCTCCTACTACGGAACCAAGTGTTTAGGTTTCTTGGCAGGTGCAGAATATCAGCATCTGTACAATTACTTCTATGTATTCTCAATTCTGATTTCAGCAGTAGTTTCCCTAAGTGCAGTAATCAACCTGATAGATGGGTTCTACGGGCTTATGGCCATCCCAACTATGGTGTCAGCTTTACTGCTAGCACCTAAAGTGCGAGCAGAAGCCAGAGCTTATATCAAACGAACTTTTTCCTGAGAATTGCCTGATACTGCTAAAAACCCATTCCAGTAGTAAGAATAGGGACTTCCAGTAGATACATATCTGCTGTCATGAAGAGTGATTGACCGCCCTTCCCAAAGGAGCAGTTGGCAGTGGCTTGTGTGGTGAAGATGGTTCCCAGATGTGTGCCTTCAGGGCTGAAGATCAATACTCCGCCAGGGCCAGTAGCGAATAGGTTTCCTTGCTGATCTACCTTTAACCCGTCAGGAAGACCCCTCAAGCTTTCTGTCATAGGAGTAGCGTCAAAGAATATACGTTCATTTTCTACTCTTCCGTCTTCCATGATATCATATGCCATCCAAATGGCTCTTTCAGGGTCAGAGTTAGCTACATACAGGGTTTTCTCATCTGGAGAAAGGGCTACACCGTTTGGTCTGCTGAGTTCTTGGGTGAGTAGTAAAAGCTCTCCATCAGGTTTGATGAGATAGACGCCCTGAAAAGGGATTTCTTTC
>JBCDBC010001209.1:0-1962 GCA_039184535.1 Bacteroidota bacterium
ATGAGGGGTACCTAGCAGGAGTAAATGCCCCACTATTAGACTCTTACCCTGCGTATGATACTATTCAAGGTACTGCTAAAAGACTCATAACCATTCGTCATGCATTAACCATGACTACAGGAATAGAACTTGAGGATGAAGATGAGATGCAATGGAATCATCAGGATTGGGTCGGGTATAAACTGAGTCTTCCCATGGTAGCCATGCCGGGTGAAGTGTATACCTATTCTTCTGGAGGGATGAACCTACTAAGTGGCGTAATATCTCAGTCAACCCAGGAGTACCTCCCTCATTATCTTTACACTAACCTACTCCTTCCTATGGAAATAGAGGATTTCCAAATGCTTACCTCTCCATATGGCAGAGGATATTTAGCAGGTAATGTCTTTCTCCGTCCTGTTGATTTTATAAAGTTTGGGGTTCTAGTCCTGAATGAAGGAGAATGGAATGGGGATCAAATATTATCAAGGTCATGGATTTCAGAAATGACCAGTCCTAAGGTTGCAACTACTTACCCAAAGAATTCAGACTATGGCTATCTCTGGAGAATTCTTCAAAGGGAGATTCAAGGGAAAAAGTATGAGACCATAGAAGCATGGGGAAATGGAGGTCAGTTCCTTATTGTTATTCCAACACTAGAGATGTGCATCTCCTTTACTGGAGGAAACTATAATCTGTTTCCACAAATGGAAAAGGGACCCTTTGACATTTTGGAGAAATACATCTTTCCTTCATTTCGACCGTAAATCTTCCCCTATTTAAGTAGCGAATTCATTAACACTAATTGTAGAGGTAAAGTTAGCCGCTATATGGCATGAAGGGCGAATAAATTCACCCCTACACTTCGGCTCCATAGGAGCCAAATCTCAACTAACCCGTCAGGGCACCATACAGCAGGGCGCCGTAGGTGCTCAAGCTGTCTGCCACCTATTTCTCCCCTTTGAGAATCGCCAAAGCCTCTTCAATTAACTCATCCCGCCTTTCCCTGATAGCCTGCTGGGTTATGGTTACTGGATGGGTAGGCTGAATGCCTATCAAATGGTGCTGAGAGCCATCATGTTTTAGGACCTTCATCCCTGTATAATTTACCCTAAACCCTCCAGGTAGTTCTATCCTGTTGACATTACCATTTGTACCGGCTGTAGCTTCTTCTCCTACAATGGGGCCTAGCTGATAATGTTCAATTATCCCCATCAGGGACTCTGCATAACTAATGGCACGACCACTGATCACAAAGGTGATCTTCTTGGATCCTAAATATTGCTTAGCAGGATAAATCGTCCATCGTCCTGATGTATCGTATTCTGCCAGATGAAGTTGATCAGGATATGATATCTTAGGTACATTCCATCTAGCAGATTTAATGGGCTTATATGTGAGATAGCGTAAAAATTCTGGAGAACAATTAGGATAACGCTTCAATTCAAATATGATCCCTTCCGCTTTCATCAATTCAGGTAGAGCCTGCTGAAGATCTTCGTCCTCAATCCTATCAAGACTTATATAGTAAATTCCTTCTTCTACTTCCTCAATCTTTTCATACAAGTATTTTCTTTTTTTCCAGACAGAATCCAGATAAGGCATGTTTACCTGATACGCCACTCCATCTTTATTTAATAGCGTTAAAGCCATACTGTCTGATTCTGAGCTTGAGTAAAGAAGAGTACCAAGTACTAATCTTTTTTTAAATTGATGAGACCCTGCTGTGATGTCCATTTCTCTTCTCAGCGTTTCTAAGGCTGGTTTTCCATCGATGGACACTATTTCGTCTCCTAACATAATTTTTTCAGAAGAACTCTTTGTAAGGGTCTCCACAATAAGCCTGTCTTCAATTAGCGTCGGCCATACTCCCACCCCGTTCCACTTACCTGAATAATCAGTGATATTCACAAAACCATGGCCATCCTGGGTTGCAGCCATAAGTTCTCTAAGAGTATCCCAGTATTGAAGATCATCCTCATC
>JBCDBC010001210.1:0-1962 GCA_039184535.1 Bacteroidota bacterium
GGTTCATTCCCATGCACATTATAACCAAGGTTGACCACCACAGGAGCATTATCTCCTTCTGTGAACTCCTCTCTGGAATTTACCCTTTCCAGCTGCTTAGCCTGGATGTAATCCATAGAAGCCATATTCTCTTCAGAAGTGATGCACAACATGATGAGAGGCCTATGTTCATACGTCTCTCCCAAAACTTCCAGACTGGCCTTTGGAGAAATGGACGCTAGTTTCTCAAAATAGGCGACGATTCTATCATGGCGAGTATGATGACTGCCTATGGGATAACCTAGAAATTCCTGTGGACTGGGGATGGAGGTGTCTACCTCCATATTTTCCGGAAAAAAGTAACCTTGTTGTGAGAATAGACTGCCTGAGAATAGGCATAAAAGAAGAATGCTGATTCTAGTCATGGGTTGTGTGGGTTTTTGACTAAACTAGAAAATTATGGGCTTAGATGCACCTATAAGAAAAGAGGTTGCCTTTTCAGACAACCTCCGCGCACACAGGTTAATTTGGATAATCTATGCTAATGTGAACGTACTATTCAGGTTTTACTAATTTTAAAGCTATTGTATTCTCAAGGCTATTTGTAAGTCTGACTAGATACATTCCTGCAGGTAATTCTTCAATAGGAAGTATGTATTTACCTATTTGCCCAATCTTTCTTAAGCGCTGAGTAGTCACCTCTCTTCCCTGCATATCTAGTATGCTCATCTCAAATTCTCCTTCCACTTCACTGTTAATCATGAGCTTACTGGTGCTTACAACAGGATTAGGGAAAAGACTTACATTCATGAACATGTCTTCCCTTAAGACTGGCCCTTGCTGATCCAGGTAGTTACGTACCCCGATAGAAGTCTCTTCGTCAGAAGGAGTCAAGATTTCTATAGCAGAGATGATAGGCTTTCCGTTGATCGCTATCAGGTCCATATCCAGGAAACCATCCGTGATATCTACCTCTATTCTTTCTACAAAGGCACTTCCAGGATCTGTTTTTGCGAGAATGTCATATGTTTCTTCTATGACTTCCTCTTCCATGGTGATGCTAAATACTCTGTTTCCAGCTCCTCCCGTAGCTCCACCAGGAACCCCCCAGTAGATTTCAGCGAAGTGTAGGTAAACCACGTACTTCCCATTTTCTACCGGAATTTTGTATCCGAAGTCTTCTCCACTAATCTGACTACTTCTGGCAGATTTGTACAGCGCATCAAAGGTAGTAGAGGAGATGCCTATTTGGTCATTGAAAAGCGCATTGGTGTTGCTACTCACATACCACATATCCGGCTCGAAGATATACCCTCCGAAGGCTTTTTCCTGATTTTCCCCACAGTTGATTCTCACTGACTCCCTAGAGTCCAGACTTACCAGACCCGGATTATAGGTGGAGATGACTTCTATGGCAGAAATCTTGGCCATGTGCTTTCTGCTGAGGAAGTTCAGGTTTAGTACTCCGTCTGCTACCATGATTCCATTCAGGACTTCAACTGCTACCGAGTTTCCACCATACTGCTGGTAGATGTCATATGCTGAGAAATAATCATCTCCTTCTACACTTACATCAAACTGTCTCTTTCCAGCATCTTGCCAGTATACTTCTGCAAAGTGTAGTACTATGTTGTATTCTCCGTTGATCACCGGGATTTGGTAGCTGAATTCGTATCCCCATCTCTCCGTTTGGTAGAGAATATCGTCAGTGGTACCTGCAATTTCATTAGATACGGTAAACTCACTGGTGTTTCCGAGGTAGTATTTGTCAGCCTCGAACTCTAATCCTGAGCTGTTTGTATATGCGGGTCCACCAGCGTTGATTCTAACAATGGAGCCTCCCTGACCAATGCTCGTAGGTTCATCTGAGAGAATGACCAGCTTAAATGTCTGTGTATAGGTGTTATTTTTATCCTGCCCGTCATTCGCTACTATGGTAAATTCTTCTGAGCCTGTAATACCTGCAAGTGCTTTTACTTGTAC
>JBCDBC010001211.1:0-1957 GCA_039184535.1 Bacteroidota bacterium
CAGGAATTCTGAATTCTTTGGTTGAGCCATCTTCATATTGAAATTCTAATATGACTGGCATTACCAGGCCACCTTTATTCTTCAGCTTTATCTGATAGTATAATTGTCCTTCGGGTGCATTTGGGTATTGCTCTGGGAACATGAGAGCATAAAACTCCTTCGTTTTCTTTTCTTCTTTCACAGGAGCTTCTACTACAGGGGCATCTTTTTTCTTCCTTTTCTTCTTCTTTTTCTTGCTGGTTTCCTCTTCCATAGGTTCCTCATCCTCTACCCCTTCCCCTACTGGCTGAGAGGCACGCTTGTATTCATCTACTTCCTCCAGGGCAATGTCTACGTGATCTACGGTATAGAACCATCCTCTCCAAAACCAGTCAAGGTCTACCCCTGAAGCATCTTCCATGGTCCTAAAGAAGTCTGCTGGAGTAGGGTGTTTAAACGCCCATCTACGAGAATACTCCTTAAAGGCTCTGTCGAATAATTCTCTTCCCATAATGGTCTCTCGCAGAATGTTCAGAGCCGTAGCAGGTTTCCCATAAGCGTTAGGCCCCAGGTTTTGTACCTGCTCGGGATTAGTCATGATAGGACTTAAAAGAGAAGGTTCCGTCTTCATATAAGGAACTATTTTCTCTGGAGGTCCTTCACCAGAAGGATAATTAGGATCCCACTCCTGCTCTGTAATGTACTGCATAAAAGTATTCAGGCCCTCATCCATCCAAGCCCATTGACGCTCATCAGAATTCACTATCATGGGGAAAAAATTATGCCCTATCTCATGGATAATCACCATGATCATAGAATTCTTAGTTTGCTCAGAATAGGTTCCATCTATATTGGGTCTTCCAAAATTGAAACAAATCATGGGATACTCCATGCCCAGGTTAGCAGTGTGTACAGAGATAGCCTTGTGATAAGGATAGTCAAAGGTTCTGTCAGAATACACTTCTAATGTTTTAGCCACAACCCGGGTAGAATATTCCTCCCAAAGTGGATTTCCTTCCTTTGGGTAGTAGGACATCGCCATGACAGTTTTATCCCCAATTTTCACCCCCATGGCATCCCAGATAAATTTACGGGAAGTAGCAAAAGCAAAATCCCTTACACTATCAGCCACAAAATGCCATGTTTTCATTTCTTTTGCGAAGCCCTTTTCAGCTTCACGTGCCTCCTTTTCAGTTACAATGAGCACTGGCTCAGAAGCTGTACTTGCTTCTTCCAATCTATCTAATTGGGTTTGGGTCAGTACCTCTTCAGGATTTTGGAGATAGCCAGTAGCACCCAAAATATGGTCTTCCGGAACCGTTAATTTCACATCAAATTTTCCAAAGGGAACTGCAAACTCCCCATCTCCTAAGAACTGCTTGTTTTGCCATCCTTCTACATCAGAATATACACACATACGTGGGTAAAATTGGGCTATGGTATATAAAGCATTTTCATCTCGGTAAAAATACTCATAGCCTGATCTAGCTCCATACCCTACAGTAGTCCTATCATTCACATTATATGACCAGTCAATGGAAAATGAGAACTTTTCTCCAGTCTTTAATGGCTTGGGTAAGTCCACTGCCATCATGGTCTTGTTAATAATAAAAGACATATCCCCCCCTGATGTATCCTTTACAGAAGAAATCTTAAACCCTCCATCAAAGCTTGGAGCTAGGATTTCATCTAATTTAAAGGGACTGATATAATTCCCTATCTCTTGGGTCCCTATTTTGTAAGTATCAGAATCTTTATCACGTACATTTTGATCTAGTTGTAACCAAAGATATGTAAGCGGATCAGGAGAATTATTGGTGTAGGTAATGGTCTCTGAACCAGTGATCTTCCTATTTTCATCATCCAGTGTAACTTCAATGACATAGTCTGCCGTGTTCTGCCAATAATCAGGGCCAGGTGCACCGGAGGCAGTCCTATACTGATTAGGATCTCTCAGCTCATATTCCAGCTGCTCAAA
>JBCDBC010001212.1:0-1951 GCA_039184535.1 Bacteroidota bacterium
ATTTAATTAAAAAAGAACGAGACTTACATTTAACTAGCCAACTTCATTGATATAAAGGTAGATATTATCCGGTTTTTCGTACTGTGATGCCCATCGAATGGTTCAAAAAACAGGCTGGTCGGTCTAGTCAGCCTCTTGTTTGGAAAAAGGAAATAAACCGGGGAGCAGGAAAAGCCCTATTGAGTAAAAACTACTCTATTTTGGAATTCTCTGAATAAAGGTCTTTTAAGGTTCTTCTCGTAAAATCTTCTACCTTCCATCCCCTAATTCCTTTAGCCTCTTAATCGCATTCTGATTCTGATCATAGAATTCCAGAGACTTCTTGAAGTTTTGAATGGCTTTCTCCTTTTTTCCTGTAAACAGATATGCCTCAGCCAGGCTGTCGTACAGATTGGCAGATGTGGGGTAAAGAATGACTGCCAATTCAAATACCTTAATGGCCTTTTGAGAAGTTGGGGGATTAAAGAGGAGTTGAAGGCCCAGGTTATTGATCCCTCCTTCGGGAATCTCCAACTCAGGATGTTCAGCCTTAACTTCTTTGTATAAGTCTCCTAAACGCTGATAGTCCTGCTTAATAGCTAGCTCATGGAATTCCTGAAAGGAATATGGATTCTTCTGAGCTTCCTTTCTCTTTATGGAAATCAACTCCTCCCCTATTCCATTCTCTTCTTGAGAATATTTCAACCAAGCTTTTGATTCCTGCTTTCCATTCAGATAGGCCTCCAGAAATTGTAAAGTGTACTGACACACCAGCTTATAAGAAGCCATGATTTCAGTATCTGACTTATCCTGCCGTGGGTCTCTTTTCTGGAAGAGTACGCCCAAAGTACTGAAATAGGAATGAGTCATATCATGGAACCTAAGGCTATAGGCCTCTGAATTTGTTAGCTCATCAAAATAGAGAAACTCAGTATTGAGTTTAGGATCCATTCCCTCTGCCTCCATCACAGCTTGAGGAATTTCTTTTTGGGCCATATGGATGTAAGGCACATCCACCTGATCCATATCAGTAAAGGCCGATTTCTGTAAGGTAGAAAATACATATCGCTCCGTACCATCCAGACTGACTAACGCACTGATATGGTCATTCCTCATTTGAACGAGGGCCTGAGAGATTCCCCCAAAACTAAATCCCGCCATAGCAATTCTATCTTTATCTGTCTGGGGAAGGGATAAGGCATACTGAATCATAAACTCCAGATCTCTTGCCTGAGTTTCCATATCTCTGGTAGTTCCGCCTTCCATCCATCTTTGGCCAGCGCCTCTACTGGGACTGGACAAAATGATAAATCCATGGCTAGCCAGCATTTCACATAAGCCAAAATTTTCTACCGAAGAAGCTTGGTAGCTAGGAGCGTAAATGATTATAGGAAACTGCCCATCCTGTCTACTGATACCTGCCTTAGCCCAACATACTTCTTCAAGGTGTTTCTGGTTCTGGGGTGTATTTGCATAGTAAAACCAGTTCAAGATTTGTTCTTTGGGAAGATATTCCCACTCCTCCTCCTGCTTGAGAACTTCCATGTAATCCAACACCTGAAGGGTAGGCTCCTCACTTTCTGCTTCTTCCCCGGGATACCAAATACTGAGCGGAATAGGTCTGGCGATATGCTCAGTTGTCCAGTCTCCATTTCGTTTGTAAGTCCTGGAACTATCATGAAGGATAAGATGCTGATAACCAACTTCGAACTTTCCTTTCTCCAGATCTATATTTTGATAGGATAATTGACCAACTAAGAATTGAAAACAAAAAATGAAAGGAAGAGCAAATACTAAATTTTTCATATATGAAGGGATATTTGTTCAATGACAGGTACTCCTCCTAAAAGTTGGCTTCCTAATTCTAGTTTTCTTTCACATTTACCGCTTCGAGTGATAAAAATCACCTATGATTTATACTATTACTTGGAAAAACATGTATTACATTTAATAAAATAATTAGATTGAATTG
>JBCDBC010001213.1:0-1949 GCA_039184535.1 Bacteroidota bacterium
AAATGACAATAGAATCATCAAAAGATACTGGATCCTCTCTGCCTACTCAGGTTTCTCCTCTAGCAGAACTAAGCTTTACTGAAGAGAATTACCTAAAGTGTATTTATATTCTTTCTCAAAAAGAAGAGAATGTAAGTACTCGTCTCATTGCTAAGGAAATGGACTCTAGGGATTCTTCCGTAACGGACATGTTAAAAAGACTTTCTTCTAAAGGAGCCATTAACTACATACGGTATAAGGGGGTTTCTCTCTCAGAGACGGGATACGCAACGGCGCTACATATTATTAGAAAACACCGCTTATGGGAAGTTTTTCTGGTTTCTAAACTAAAGTTCAAATGGGATGAGGTTCATGAAATCGCAGAACAACTAGAGCATATTAAGTCCCTGAGGTTAGTAGATAGACTAGATGAGTTTTTGGATTTCCCCAAGTTTGACCCTCACGGAGACCCTATCCCAGATAAGTTTGGGAATATGCCAGACCATAGGCAGCTCCCCCTACAAACGGCTCCACAGGACCAGTTACTGGAACTGACTCGTGTAACGAACGATTCTCCTGAATTTCTCCAGTACCTGGAGCAAACACAGCTGATTATAGGCTGTAGGTTCAGAATTAAGCAATTCATAGAATTTGATGAGTCCTTCATGTTGGAGCTATTAGATAATACTTCTCTCCACATTTCAAA
The DNA here is from genome assembly GCA_039184535.1 of Bacteroidota bacterium. Taxonomy (GTDB): domain Bacteria; phylum Bacteroidota; class Bacteroidia; order J057; family J057; genus JBCBKZ01. The sequence continues at coordinate 686 of JBCDBC010001213.1, forward strand.
AAAGGTAGCCCATCACATTCTGGTAAGAATAATGGACTAAGGCTTATGAAGCAGGAAGAAATCAAGCTCACTACCCAATTATTGACCAATGACTGGAACCTTAGCCTATCTTCCTCTGATATTAATGACCAGATTCTTCTAGGATTACTCAGCCAAAGGATCAAATGGTTACTGGCCAATGATCTTCCCGCTCTGATGAACACTCTATACAGAATGGATATCCCTGAGCCTATCTTCATGGCTTCCTCTGAAGATGTGGATCCACCTATGTTCCTGGCTGAAGCTGTTTTAAAACGTACAAAACAAAAAGTAGCTACACGCCTGAGATATAGGGAAATGAAGGACTATGAAAATTGAATGCTTATTGCGATATTTCGCACTGTTTTCAAACAATCCATATTCTAAAATAAACCTAGTCCAGAGATAACAGGAATTTTCCTGCATTCAGTATCATGATCCATTATAAAAGTTTAGTAGAGATAGAGCTTATAAGAGAAAGTGCCTTGTTAGTATCACGGACACTAGGGCTCATGGCATCCGAAATTAGGGAAGGGATCAGCACCCTGGAACTAGATAGATTAGCTGAAATGTTTATAAGGGATCACGGAGGGGAACCTTCCTTCAAAGGATATAACGGATTCCCAAATTCTCTTTGCATGTCAGTAAATGAGGCGGTAGTGCATGGAATCCCTAACAAACACAGGCTTAAGGCAGGAGATTTAATCTCCATAGATTGTGGGGTAAAAATGAATGGCTTTCATGGAGACCATGCTTATACCTTCATCTTAGGAGATGCAGACAGGAAGACCAGGAAACTAGTGCAGATAACTTATGAGTGCCTTTATAAGGGGATAGAACAAGCAAGAGAAGGAAATAAAATAGGTTCCATTAGTCAGGCAGTCCAAAAACATGCAGAATTGAACGGATTTGGAGTAGTGCGGGAACTGGTAGGACATGGCCTGGGGCGTGATCTACATGAGGATCCTCAGGTCCCTAACTTTGGGAGAAGGAGACAAGGAGCGAAAATTAAGGAGGGAATGGTGTTAGCTATAGAGCCTATGATCAATATGGGTAAAAAAGATGTTTACTCTCTTAATGATGGCTGGACCGTAGTGACCGCTGACGGAAAACCTTCTGCTCACTTCGAGCATGATGTAGCTATCATCAATGGAGAACCGGAAATATTATCTACATTCTCTTTTGTGGAAGAGGCCATTCAAAAAAATCCATATTTATTGCCCTTAAATGGACAGACTGAAAAAGT
>JBCDBC010001214.1:0-1938 GCA_039184535.1 Bacteroidota bacterium
ACCAGAATAAGTTTCTGGAGCTTATGAATGACCTGGACCCTTCCAATTTGAAGAATTACGAAAGTATCAGGAAATAAGCCTACAGTATGTAGTGACTAAGGTCTTTCTTGGTAACTATCTCATCCAGGGTAGCTTTTACAAAGTCCAATGTGATATCAAAGTGGGTGTTACGGTTGACATCAGGCACCTCAAAGAGAATATCATTCAGTAAATTGCTCATGATGGTGTGTAGCCTTCTGGCACCTATATTCTCCACTTCCTGATTTACCAGAAAGGCCAATCTGGCTATTTCCTGGATAGCTTCTTCTTCAAAACTCAGCTTTACTTCCTCACTTTCCAGGAGCGCTTGATACTGCTTGGTTAGGGCATTCTCAGGTTGAGTAAGTATCTTCACAAAGTCTTCCTCTGTCAAAGAATTTAGTTCCACTCTGATAGGAAATCTTCCCTGAAGTTCCGGAATAAGATCTGAAGGCCTGGCAACATGGAAAGCGCCTGCCGCTATGAAAAGCACATGGTCTGTTTTGACACTTCCATGCTTAGTATTGACTACCGTACCTTCTACTATGGGGAGTAAGTCGCGCTGCACCCCTTGTCTGGATACATCAGGACCTCCTTTAGCAGAGCTGGATACCGCTACTTTATCTATTTCATCTATGAAGACAATTCCGGAGTTTTCTACCCTGTCCAAAGCTTCTCTCGTGACAGAATCCATATCAATCAACTTCTGTGCTTCCTCATCCGTCAGGAATTCTCTGGCTTCTTTCACTGTCATCTTACGGTTCTTCTTCTTCTTGGGCATCATGCCACTGAGCATATCCTGAAGCCCATCCATTCCATCCATACCCATAGGACCCACTACCTGCACATTATGGGAGGGTACTGTAACCTCTACTTCAATCTTACGGTCTTCCAGTTCTCCATTTTTGAGCTTTTGCCTAAACTTCTCACGTGTGCGTTCGTTCAGCTCTTCATCACTGTAATCAGTGGCATATCCTATTTCTCCTCCATCTTTTTTATCGGAAAAGGGATCTGTTTGAATGGATCTATCTTTTTTTCTTCTGATAGGAGGAATGAGAATATCCAAAATAGCTTCTTCCGCATTCTCAAGGGCTTTTTCCTTAATGGTTTCTTTCTGCTCAGCCTTTACCAGACTGATAGACTGCTCTACCAGGTCTCTCACCATACTTTCCACGTCCCTGCCAACATAGCCTACTTCCGTGAACTTGGAGGCTTCCACCTTAATGAAGGGGGCCTGTGCCAGTTGAGCAAGTCTTCTAGCTATCTCGGTTTTCCCTACACCGGTAGGGCCTATCATCATGATATTATTAGGAATGATTTCTTTCTGAATATCATCTCTAGCTTTCAGCCTGCGCCATCTGTTCCTTAAGGCTATTGCTACCGCTTTTTTTGCATCTGCCTGCCCAATGATAAACTTGTCAAGTTCCTGAACTATACGTGCAGGAGTTAAGTTTCCTTCCATACAACCTACTTATTCTCGCTATACTCGTAAATAGTCAAAAATAGCAAAATCATGCATGGGGAATGGAAAAACTTCTGCATAAATCTGTTTTTTTGTGTTCTTATTCGTCTAAGTCTTTTCTATGACCCTTAGTAGCGATTTTATCTGGCTATATTTTGTGGAAGAATTGGGGGAGGAAATGGGGAACAGAAAGTTTTCTCCTTTGCCTGCTAAAAGCCAATTCAGGAGAATGGGGCAAGCAGGATTTCAGAACTGCCTCTTCAACATTACCACCTATGAGGATGTGGTGTACATTGAGGTACAGCTAGGTGTAAGAATAGACAAAATAGAAGATATTGTCTTTCCATATACCCGAAGCTCACTCTCTTTTAAAGAGGATAGTCATACGCTGTTGATCTCAGAGGCTAAGCTATTAGGGAAGCGAATCAAAAGGTATAAGATCAGAGATGTGTATGAGT
>JBCDBC010001215.1:0-1936 GCA_039184535.1 Bacteroidota bacterium
AGGGGCAGCTTTTGGGATAGGCTTTGTGTTTGGGCCTTTGCTGGGAGGGGTGCTAAGTAACCCTGAACTGGTGAGCTGGTTTACCTATACTACACCCTTCATAGTAGGTGCTTTCCTGGTTTTACTCAACCTCATACAGGTTTGGTTACGTTTTCAAGAAACCAATGATAATCCGAATTCGGAGCTGGAAGTCAGCCCCTTCGCAGGATTTGTGAACCTCGGTAAAGCCGTCAGGCATGACTCGCTCAGGTCTATTTTTTTGGTTGTATTCTTGCAAACCTTTGGCTTTACCTTTTTCACCCAAATGGTACAAGTCTACCTTATCAAGGAGTTTGACTATGGGTCGGCTGATATTGGCTACCTCTATGGATATATTGGGATAGTAATTGCCCTAACGCAGGGCGTATTGGTAGGGTCTATTTCCAAACGATACCCACCTGTCAAGGTGCTGTATGTGTCTCTCTTCATGCTACCGCTGGCGCTGCTGGTCAATCTACTCGCCACTGTGAACTGGCATTTGTATGTACTGGTCCCACTAATTGCCATTTGCCAGGGAATCTCTACTCCCAACATCTCAGCTCTCATCTCGAATATGGCTTCTAGAAGCGAACAGGGGGAAACATTGGGGATGCAGCAGTCTGTACAGGCCCTGTCACAAATAATCCCTCCACTATTGGGAGGGATCGCAGTATCGTTCTCTATAAGTTCACCCTTTTGGGGATCAGCGCTCATAATCTTCCTGGCATGGATCGCCTTTGTCAGGCAATTCAAATGTGAAGGAGCAACATAGAGTACGTACTATTTAAGCTTCACATCTAAGGCTATGGGACCTTTAGGTCCGCTTCCCAGCTCAAAGGTTACTTTATCATTTTCTTTAATCTCATCTATGAGATTATTAGCATGTGCGAAATAGCTTTCTCCGGTGAGGTCATCTACGATGAAGCCATATCCTTTCTCAGTGTTAAAAAACTTCACTCTTCCACTTCTGGCGCCATCCTCATCTTCCAAACTCTCTTTGGTAGGAACAGAGATAGAAATATCTTCTACATTAACTTTAGTACGCTTCTTTGGATCTGGTGGAGTGGTAGTAAAATTACCAAACTCGTCAACATACATAATGTCGTTGCCCTGTTTTCCTTCTGCTTTACGTCTTTCTTTTTTTTCTGCTTTTTCTTCTCTTTTTTTTCTTCTTTTCTTTTCTCTGTCTTTTTTGTTAAAGCTATCTGCCATGTAAATGTTGAATTAATTAGTTAGTTAGTTGGTAATAAGGTAAAAACGAAAATCTTATCTCCTTCAGAAATTAAAGGTACAAAAATATTGCCACCATTTCAGAATGATGTTATGGGTGGGGACGATTAGAAAGTAAAATAATTGTATTTAGCTTAGGTCCTATAGGTCCATCCCTTTCAAAAATGGATTCAATCACCCTTAAAATAAATGCCTTCTACGTCTACAGACTTATATTGTCCTGCCTCTATCTCTACCCAGCCCACTAATCCAAAGTCAGTTCTGATCAGGTATAGGTCTTTGTACCTCAAAGAGGTCTCAGCTAACAAAACTTCTATGGAATAATCTGACGGGATTTTTCCTACCTCCTCTGAAAAAAGCCTATTCCGATAAAGGGTGAGAGATTTTAGCGTTCGTGTCTTCAATCCTACATAGTAAAACGGCTGCTTAATCTCCTGAATGTTATTCTCTTTGAATAGGTACTTCCTTCTAGTGTTGAAATTATCCTCAAGATGGCCCGAGGCGTACAAATACCCATTACCAGGAACATATAACCTAAGCGCAGAAACCTCTCCATAAAGGATGGAGTAATCCTGGACATCTCTTATCTGAAACGAAGGCTCTGGGCAGTGCCCCCATAAGATGGCATATTTCTTCCCTGAATTATCCAAGGAAACTTCTCCAAAAAATGTATAGTTATCAGGGCAAT
>JBCDBC010001216.1:0-1935 GCA_039184535.1 Bacteroidota bacterium
ATGGAATCCAGGAAGAAAGAACCCGACTTTGGAATATGATTCCCCGCTTTGAGATAGGCTATTAACCTCCTTACATGAATAAAACCCCTACACCCTCTCCCCCTAAATGGGCAGAACGATTTTTACAATGGTTCTGTGCAGATGATCTGTGGGAAGAAGTGAGTGGGGATATAGAGGAAATGTACCTAAGGAATCTCAAAGAAAAAGGGGGGAAAAAGGCCCAAAGAAGATTTGTCCTGGACGTAATCACTTTTATTAATTATTCTACCATCAGAGGGAGAAAACCCTTTGACTGGAATCCCATCCCTACCATTATGTTCAAAAGTTATCTGGTTTCAGCCATTCGGAGTCTCATTTTCCAGAAGGAATATACCATCATCAACATTCTAGGGCTAGCTTTAGGATTAGCTTGTCTCATCCTGATCAGCATATATGGAAAAGAAGAGTTGGGATTTGATATGTTCCATGCTAAGGCAGACAAAATTTACAGAGTAATAGAAAGGGTAGAAGTACCCAATCAAGATACCCGCTATTTTGCTGGTATAGGAGATCCAGTTGGAAATTCTCTCGTCAATGACTTCCCTCAGTTTAACGTATCTACTTCTATGCTTCAGTGGGGCCAAGCTGTCATGTATGTGGGAGACAGCACAAACCTACAGCAGTTCAATGAGCGAAATTACTTGATAGCTGATGAGAATTTTCTCAATATATTTGATTTTACTCTCCTGAAAGGAGATCAAAAAACCTGCCTCAGTGAACCAGGCCAAATAGTACTAACAGAGTCTACCGCCAAAAAATATTTTGGACAGGAAGATCCTATGGGAAAAAGGGTTTCTTTTAACCGATCAGGAGAATTATTGGTAACGGCTGTCCTTGAGGATCCGCCCACCAACTCCCACATACAGTTTGATTTCCTGGCGTCCATTCATACCTTTTTGAGAAATGATCAATTCAGATCCGTCTATAATGAATGGGGGAATAACAGACTTTTTAGGTACAACTACCTAGTTTCTGATGCTCCCCTGGATGAGGCCATTTTTCAAGCGAGTATGGAGGCATTCGAAGCAAAGCATAGGTCAGAACCGGGTAGATCCTATCAACTTCAGGCATTGAAGGATATCCATTTTGGATCTGAGAACCTGGAGTTTGACCTACTTTCTTCCATTAATACCCGGCGTTCTAAAACCTACCTGACCCTTTTTGCCTGGTTAGCACTTATCGTCCTGCTGGTAGCAGGGATCAACTACGTCAATCTGGCTACAGCACGCTCTATGCGAAGAAGTAAGGAGATTGGGATCCGCAAAGTCATAGGGGCTCAGAAAGGGCAAATCATGTTTCAGTTTCTGATAGAAAGTATACTGACAGCCTTTGTGGGATTGCTGTTGGCAGTAGCAATGACTTACGTCGTCCTTAGGCCTTTTAATGAGGTCACTCGTAAAGCTTTCGAATGGTCCATGATATTTGAGTGGGATATTCTGCTGTTTGTATTGGGAGGAACCATTCTAATAGGACTACTGGCAGGTATTTTCCCAGCTTTCGTGCTAGCTAATCTTAAGATTTTGAGAATTCTCAAGGGAAAACTAGCCAGTATTTCTCAAGGAAGAAACCTGAGGCGTGGACTGGTAGTCACCCAGTTCGTAGGCACACTAGCTATTTTAGTAGGTACCATAGTGGTGTATCAGCAAATGCGTTACATCCAGCAGAAAGACCTCGGCTTTGAAGAGGAAAAGCTATTAGTGATTGACATAAACAGTGGAACTGCCAGTATTAATTTTGTGGTGTTTAAAGATGAACTCCAGAAACATCCGGATATTTCTACAGTCTCATCTACTTCCAGGGTTCCTGGAGAATGTAAAAACATAAATGAAGCGACGGTCATGCCCCAGGGCAATAGATCAGATTCTCTGGAAAGTCTGTTTTTCTGTTTTGATGAGC
>JBCDBC010001217.1:0-1928 GCA_039184535.1 Bacteroidota bacterium
GCTGGCATCAGGTTGGTTCATGATCCACAGCCATCTATTCACCTCTATGTCTAATTCATCTTTATGCTTGAGAATGGCCTCAAGATTCTTCTTATCAGTACGGATGTGGAATATGTTAATGCCTAATTCTCTCAGATTACCCAGGTGTTTCTTCCAGTCTTCAGCGGTAAACTGCCTGTATTTACGTTGGCTGGTGTTAATCCAAAGAGAAATGGGTTTGTCAACCAAAGAGAGAGAGGGTTCAGTAGAGAAAAAATTTGTGAGGGGTATGCCAGACAATAACATTGCTCTGGATATAAGGGAGGAAAAGTTTCTTCTGTCCATAAAATGCTAGATGGGTGCCGCAAATAAACTGAAAAGGTATCCCTTAGGGAACGAAAGGAAGGCTGGTAATGTCATTTATGGGAGAAACTTTTCCAAATTTATCTTAGTTTACTGAAGAGATGACCAGAGAGATATGAATTATAATCGGATTTATGTAGCTGCCACCAGCCAGCATGTGGGTAAAACCACCTCTACACTTGGACTGGTGCACGCGTTGAGACAAAGGGGACTAAATGTAGGATACTGCAAGCCTGTAGGTCAAAAAGCGCTAAGATTTGGAGACTACTTTGCTGATAAAGATGCCGTCCTGTTTGCAGACTTTATGAACTTTGAGGCCCAACCGGACCTTCACAGCCCGGTCATATTAGGTAAAGGTGCTACTAAGGCCTTTTTGGATAATCCTGAGCAGTACTCCTTTACCAATAAAGTGGTAAAAGCCTCAAAAATTCTTCAACAGAGACATGATGTCGTAGTGTATGAAGGTACCGGACACCCTGGTGTGGGTAGTGTGGTGAACCTTTCTAATGCCAAGGTGGCTGAACTTCTGGGGGCAGGAATGATCATGGTAGTGGAAGCAGGTATAGGAAGTACCATTGATTCTCTGGATCTGAACCTTTCCGTATTTGAACAAAAGAAAATCCCCATCATAGGGGTAATCATCAATAAGGCCATAAGAAGTAAAATAGAGGATGTTAGGTACTATGTAGGGAGAAAGCTGGAAGAGAGGGGAATACGCCTTCTTGGAATTATGCCTTATGAGGAGGAGCTAGGACTTCCTTTAATGGGGACAGTCTGTAGCGCTATCAAAGGGAAGGTGCTCTATAACAAAGAGTACATGACCAATAGGGTAGAGGGGATGTTGGCGGGTTCTCTGATAGATCATGACTCCATCCAAAAGTCCAAAAATCACCTATTGGTGGTGAGTGTGAATAGACTAGAAGATGCTTTACGGAAGCTGGAAGCTATCAATAAAAGACTGGGGCCTTCTGAAAACCAGGAAAACCCCTTAGCTGGCATCATACTTACAGGTAAGACAGATTTACATGAGTCTGCCGTATCCTACTTTGAGGAACATAAGATTCCTGTGATCATGTCCATGATGGATACCTATGAATCCGTAATTAAGATCAGTCAGATAGAAGTTAAGATAAACACCAAGACTCCCTGGAAGGTTAAGAAGGCCGTATCCCTCTTTCAGGAACATGTAGACCTGAGTCCCGTTTTTGACACAGGAGAGCTGGCATAAGCCCTATGTATTCCTCTCAGGGCCCTTTCTGCCATTCAACCCATTTCCTAAGCGGTAAGAACAGGTGTAGGGGATTATTTACAGATCTCAAGGATTAATGAGGATATTCTTCTAAATTCGCCTGTACACAAAATTGACTCAACACGACTCTTCCACATATGAAAATTGGGATAATAGGAACAGGAAATGTAGCCAAAAACCTGGGGAAAGCCCTTACTCACAAAGGGTACAATGTTATGTTTGGTTCTTCTGATACTGCCAAAGCCAAAGATCTTGCTGGTGAAATGGAGCATTATGCTACAGGAGGGACTGTGGCACATGCTGTACACTATGGAGAGATACTGATTCTGGCCGTTCC
>JBCDBC010001218.1:0-1926 GCA_039184535.1 Bacteroidota bacterium
AGAGGCATATGTATCTAAAAAACAGCTGAATATGAACCTTAAACTCATTCTTGACCAAATTGGACAAAATTACCAGATTCATTTTGCTTAGATACTTAAACCCCTGGCTAATAGGACCTAAATGGAGCGATTAAGCATTTCAAGGTCAATTACTCCAAAAATACTTCTTTTTCTATATAAGTCTTACCACTTATCCGCTCCACTTGGTCTAGTACAAGTCAGAAAACCCCCGGCGCTTTGTGTGCCTGTTATTTTCAGTCAGGAGAAAGCATCTTAGAATAGTGATGACAGAAGTACTCCTCCTTATCGAAACAGCCTAACTAAACGCTATTTCGATGAAGAAAAAGAAATTAACCGTTACGCTACATGATTACTTATTACCAGAATCTACTAAGGAGCAAATGTGGGAAGTCTACAAACAGTACTATCACTATTCTTATGAAGAATTTATGAAAAGAATACCTACAAACGATTTGTATTCATTTTATCTACACCAAGGTAGAATAGTGGGGTTCACGGGCTTAAGGGTAGACAGGGCCTATGTGCAGGGACAAAAACACTTTCTCATTTACTTTGGGCAGACGGTCATTGAAAATCAGTACAGAGGGAAGTCCCTTATTCCGGTAACAGGATTTAAGTTATGCTGTAAGTACTGGAGAGAATTTTTTAGGGGGAAGGTGTTCATGTACGCAGATGCGCTGACATATAAAGCCTATCTGGTGTTCGCTAAAACGGTGGGGGAGATGTATCCTTCTTATAAAAGGCCTAACAGCCCACTCGTTAATGGCATTTTCTATCTGATCGGGAATACTTATTACAGAGGAAGCTTCAATAAAGAAAGCAAAACGATCAGAAAGGATAAAATGCTGGTAGATGATAACAAAACCTGTACGCCTATCAATCATATGGAAGATGCAGATATCAGGTTTTATGTGGAGAGTAATCCCTTATGGCAATCAGGGCATGGATTATTAACCTTAGCACCTATGAACCTAAAGAACCTGAAAACCTTGTCAGTTCGCATGGCGAGAAAGATGATGGGATGGAAATCAGTAAGCAAGGTTTCCAAGGAAAGAAAAGTAGTTCTACAAAGAGAGAAAGAGTTTGCATGAAAGTTATAGAGATACAAAGCATACCCATCAGGATCCCCCTGAAGCTGACATTTGCACAGTCAAATAATCAGGCTTCAAGATCTAATTCAGTCATCCTAAAGGTGCTGACAGATCAGGGTACCATAGGTTATGGGGAGTGTTGTCCAAGGGAGTATGTAACGGGAGAAAACGTAAGCTCTGTAAATCTGGATGTGCAAAGTCTGCAAAGAGAAGTTAGAGAGTTGGAATTTCATTCCATAGAAGATATTAAGCACTGGATACTGGAAATAGCCCCTTCAAAAATAGGGTTAGCCACCTTATGTGCCATAGAAATGGCATTATTGGATGTTTGGAGCAAGGAAAAAAACGTGACTCTGATTGAGAGTATGAGAGGAGGAAGAAAGGAGATATTTTCCTACGCTGGGGTTGTGCCCTTAGGTCCAATCAACCACCTGAAACCGGTATTGGAGAGGTTTCATTTTGGAAGGGTAAAGCTGAAAATTGATCATGACTTTCAGATGACACTTGAGAAAATCCAGTTGATTAGAGAGCTGTATGGCCCTGAAACAGATATACAGGTGGATGTGAATGCTGGTTGGACCCTTCAGGATGCATGTGTGCAGGTTCCGGAACTCATTCAGGCAGGAGTGAGCTGCATAGAGCAGCCATTTCCTACAGATAAAGACGAACAGATGGGTTGGTTGACCTGGAAGTATGGAAAGGAGATAGATGTTATGGCTGATGAATCAGCCTGCTCTTTCAGACAAATACAGCATTTAGTTGAGAATGGATTTTGTAATAAATTGAACCTGAAATTATCCAAGAATGGAGGAAT
>JBCDBC010001219.1:0-1926 GCA_039184535.1 Bacteroidota bacterium
CAGAAATCAGAGATGAGCTTAAATTTTGTAGAGCAGTTATCCTGGCTGTTACGCTCCACCTTGAAACGAAGTGAAGAGGATCTGGTAACCATAGAACAAGAGCTGGAGTACTTGATGAGCTACATCTATTTACAAAAGGAGCGATTTGGGGAAAAACTAACAGTAGACATAGAAATACCTATATCATGGCAAACCAAAATGGTCCCCTCATTTTCACTACAGCTTCTGGTGGAGAATGCGATCAAGCATAATGTTTTAGCTAAGACTCAGCCTCTACTAATAGAGATTTATCCAGACGGAGAACAGCTAATCATTCGAAATCAGATACAGCGAAGGAGAGATTCTCTCCAGAGTACGGGAACAGGATTATCGAATTTGTCAGCTAGATTCAAGCTGCTAAAGAGGGGAGAGATTAGTATTTCTCAAGATGAAAAATACTTTTTGGTTAAGCTCCCCATGTCAGGAAATGGATACTATACTTGAGCTACTATTTCCTACCATCAAGGGTATGTTTAGAGAAGAACTTCCAGACTTCTTCACTTGCATGAATATCCATGTTGCCCTCTGCCCCAAACCAATCATGTCCTCCTCCAATCACCCTAAAATGTTCGACTGTAGATCCAGACTGACCATCCTCATATAGATAGTATTCTACCCGACTTCCATCTGTAGTATCAGCATCAGGAACATCCCGAACGATGGCTTTTGAAGAGGTTTGGTTATGGGCTATCCAGAAACTTAGGGCTTCTTCTGCCAGAGAATAATCAACACGCTTATCCTCAGTACCATGGAGTTGCAAGATGGGAACAGCTCTTTCCGCTTGACAGCTATCAAATTGTACCTTTCTCATACCTCCTTTTACAGAGGCAATGGCTGCGATTCTATCGCTTAGTTGGCAAGCTAGTTGAAAGGAAAAGAACCCTCCATTGGAAGAACCCGCACAGTAAATTCTGCTAGTATCAATATTATAAGTTGTCAATTCTTCTATCAGAGCTTCAATGAAGCCTACATCATCAGGTAATGATGAGTTTCCAATAGCATTCCAGAACAGTCTGGCAGACTGAGGGGTAACTAGAATAAAGTTTTCTCTCTCTGCGATGTGGTGAAAACCACTCAGGTCAAACTGTTTCCACATAGACCCAAATGCACCATGAAAGCTGAATAGGAGAGGAACGGCCTCATTACCTGAGTAACTATCAGGAATGAACAGCAGATAGTGCCTGAGTCTCCCATCATAGGTCAGGGTTTTCTCAATGACATTCACAGAATCCACTTGCGTACTTAGGTGTGGTCTGCAGCCTACAAACAGTATAAAGAGGAATAAGAAATGGGTTGACTTCATGATTTTTTGATTAAACCATAATCGGTTTAGGAGGTCCAATTAGTTGGATCTTAACCCTGAAAAGCCCTGCTACTCCAGTTGAAATAGTCCTGATCAGTAGCAGAGGTAAGTAATGGCATGATTTTGACGGAACCTGATTCAACTGATGGTGGTAACTTATATAGCCAAAGTAACAGTAACGGGCATGCAACTTTTAGAAAAGAGAAGTGAGTTGATCTGTACCTTAGGTGAAGGAGCCGGATCTGTATTTGAAATTTCATTTCAGCCTAAACCAGCTTATACATGAAAGCGATTTTAATTGAAGACGAAGAGTCAGCAGCCTTGAATCTGGAGCACCAGCTGAAATCCCTACAATCAGATATTCGCATTGTGGAGGTTATTGATACCGTATCTGACTCTATTGCTTTTTTCAAGAATAGGAAAGACTACGATTTAATCTTCATGGATATTCATCTGGCTGATGGAAACTCGTTTGAGATTATGAAAGAGGCGGAACCAAGTTCTCCCATTATATTCACTACCGCCTATGATCAATATGCCATTGAAGCATTTAAGGTGAATAGCATTGATTATTTACTAAAACC
>JBCDBC010001220.1:0-1925 GCA_039184535.1 Bacteroidota bacterium
AACGGCTTTTCACTATGTATGAAAGGTTGATTATTTTGTATGAACGGATATATGCCCTGCATTAGCAGAAATGGTGTGTATGAAAAATGGGACAAAACTGTCTACAGAAGTTGATAAAAAACTTACCTATTCAGATTTTAGGATTTTTCGGTATTTATGATAGCCTTAAAAACTCCTTTATCGGGAGAAAAGTATCAGTAAGTTTGTGGGCATGAAGCAAAGGAATGAACGTATTCTCATCATTGGAGGAGGAGCTGCTGGTTTCTTTGCTGCTATTCGCTGTGCAGAGGAAAATGATGTAGCTAGGGTAAGCATATGGGAACAGGCCAAAGCACCCTTAGGGAAGGTCAAAATTTCTGGAGGGGGTCGTTGTAACGTCACACATGCCTGTTTTGAGCCCGCTGAGCTAGTTAATCACTATCCCAGAGGTAAAAAGGAGTTGTTAGGACCCTTCCATAAATTCATGACGGGAGATACTATAAGCTGGTTTGAGGATAGGGGGGTACCCCTAAAAATAGAAGCAGATGGGAGAATGTTCCCTATCTCAGATAAGTCTGAAAGTATCATCCAATGTCTGTCAGAGTCAGCCAGAAAAGCAGGCATTAAGATCTATCTGAAAAAAGCAGCCAGGAATCTTACCCTTTCCTCAAAGGGATGGGAGGTTACCACCAGTGATGCTGAGCAGCATACTTTTGATAAGGTGTTGGTAGCCAGTGGGAGTGCCAAGCAGATGTACGGAGTATTAGAATCATTAGGTCACACCATAGAAGAACCCGTTCCTTCCTTATTTACCTTTAATATAGAAGATCCACTAATTCCAGGGTTAGCTGGCCAGACTCATCTAGTCAATGTACAGGTAGAAGGTAGCCCATTATCTGAAACAGGCAATATGCTCATTACACATTGGGGATTAAGTGGTCCGCCTGTTCTGAGGCTATCAGCCTGGGGAGCCAGATACCTTCATGCGCAGAACTATAAGTTTACGCTAACCCTTAATTTCCTGCCAGAATGGACGGAGGAAAAAGTCCTGAATCACTTTTACTCCCTTAGACAAGATCTACCTTCCACCTTTCTTAGTAAAAAAGTGTGGCCTGAGTTCACCAACCGCCTGTGGCAAAGAATACTTGAACTGGCAGACATCCCGAGAGAGAAACGTTGGGCGGATATGAGTAATGCTTTATGTAAGTCCTTAGCTACTACCTTAACTACTTACCAACTTCAGGTAAATGGAAAGAGTACCTTTAAGGAGGAGTTTGTCACTTGTGGAGGGGTAAAACTGGATGAAGTAGACTTTAGAAGTATGCAGTCCAGAAAATTTCCTAATCTATTTTTTGCCGGGGAGGTACTGGATATAGATGCCATTACTGGAGGCTTTAATTTTCAAGCAGCATGGACTACTGGTTGGATTGCAGGAGGTGTCATGGCAAAATGAATAATCCCAAAGTTGAAATGAGTTTGTTCCCGTAGGGTTACCATTCACTTACCATAATCTTCATTTTACCCTCATTCATTACTTGCAATCATAATTTTTAATATTTTTGTGTAATTTCTTACTCTGATTATCGCTCCTAAAGTCAATTTATGTCTGTAGCATGTTGAGAACATCAGCAGTACTCATAGTGCTCATATTCATCTCCTTGTTTTTTTCTGACTCTTCCTACCTGGCTGATTCATCACATTATCTACACCCTGATAGTATGTGGTCGGATTGGAAATCTGAATCCTTATTCAGACTGAAAAAACAAAAGCTTCCTGGTAAATTCTTTTACCATCAGCACGAGAAACACTTTAATGGTGTAGTGCTAGTGGCCGAGAAAGGAAAAATCCTTCATCAGGGCGCATATGGGTATGCGAATCTCAGATCGCAGGATACCCTTAGCATGAATAGCGCTTTCCAGCTGGCATCTGTATCTAAGGTATTCACT
>JBCDBC010001221.1:0-1920 GCA_039184535.1 Bacteroidota bacterium
CAAGAGGAGAATCCTCCCTTGCATCCTCACAAGAAATTCCCATAACCAAAACTACCAGGATGGGATAGCATATTTCCAAGAATCATGCGTCTTCTCTCACTGTATCAGTATTTTATATCTTTGATGGTTAGAATTATAGACAATGAAAAAACTTCTTCGGATTATGGGATGGATCTTCCTTGGGATAGTTGGACTAATAGTAATCATAGTGGTGGGTGCAAATATCTTCGTGAATACAGCACCACAAATTGGAAAACTTCCCGAAGGAGAAGACCTGGCCAGAATACAGCAATCGCCTAACTACGGAAAAGATCAGTTTGAGAATCTGCAGGAAACGAAAATGGGTTCCTTCTCTGAGATGATGGAAACCATGCCTGACTTCTTCTTTGGAAAGGGGAAAGAACCAACTGATACATTGCCTACGAAGTATATGGAAAGTTTGACAGATCCTGTTGATTCTGTTGCTTATATCACCTGGTATGGGCACTCATCTTTCCTGGTGGAAATGGAAGGCAAACGCATATTGCTAGATCCCATGCTGACTAAGGTACCTTCTCCGCTACCCTTTGGGACCAAACGCTTCCTTAACCAAAAGCCCGTACCTCTGGAAGAATTGGATAATATAGACTATGTCATCATTTCACATGATCACTATGATCATTTAGACTACAAAAGCATACTAAGTCTGAAAGATAAGGTAGGGCACTTTTACACGGCACTTGGAGTAGGTTCACGCTTAAAAAGCTGGGGAGTTTCTCCTGAAAAGATTACCGAACTAGACTGGTGGGATGAGACTGTGGCTGATAGCCTTACATTGGCTGCATGTCCGGCTCGGCATTTCTCAGGTAGAGGATTTAGTGATAGAAACAAAACCCAATGGGCCAGCTGGGTAATCACAGGAAAGTACACCAACTTATACTTTAGCGGAGACGGTGGATATGGGCCCCACTTCAAGGATATAGGAGAGAAATACGGCCCCTTTGATCTAGCTATGATGGAGTGTGGCCAATATAATGAGGCCTGGAAGGCTATCCATATGATGCCAGAAGAAAGTGTACAAGCTGGCCTGGATGTGAAAGGTAAAACGCTTATGCCCATCCATTGGGGAGCTTTTGCGCTAGCCGTTCATACCTGGCGAGATCCCATTGAGAGATTTACCAAAGAATCTAAAAGGCTGGGAGCCTCTGCCATTCATCCCTATATAGGGGAAAGGTTCAGGTTAGGAGAAGATTATCCGAGTGAGAATTGGTGGAAGGAATAGTAGGATACTTCTAGCAGAAGTCCGATAGGTTAAGTGGGAGGGTTATGGGTCTGAAACTACTCATACAGAAGAAACAGATTGTGGCTTCGTGGGTATAAAGGAACTTTCTCTCTATTTTTGGGTATATTACTTTAAGATGAACATTAGAGAATCACTTATCAAAGATATTCAGGAAGCTGACAACCAGCTTCTAAAACCTCTATTTGAAATCTGGCAGTTGCTCAAAAAAAATGTGAATAGTTCTTCTTCAAATGGAAATCAATCTTTTGAAGCCTTCTTTGGTATCCTGGATGAGAAAGACGCCACAGAAATGGAAGAAATCATTCAAAAAGAATTTCAGAATATTGAGGGCGACTGGTAATGAATGGAGTTGTACTTGATACCAATGTTGTTATCCATTACTTCAAGGGAGATAATAGTATCCAAGATCTATTGAATCCATTCCCAATTTGGTATTTACCCGTAATAGTTGTTGGAGAATTACTATATGGTGTATACAATTCTACCCAAGTAGAAAAGAACATTGCAACTTATCAGAGCTTTTTCGAGCAAACAAACATTCTATCTCCAAATAATGAGATAGCAGATTCTTATGCTCAAATCAGATTGGAGTTAAAGAGAATAGGTAAGCCAATTCCAGAAAATGATATTTGGATTGC
>JBCDBC010001222.1:0-1914 GCA_039184535.1 Bacteroidota bacterium
ATATTTGGACAAACTTACACCTATCCTGTGCTAATGAATAGCAAATTATCTTGAGAGGTGTGATTTTATGCTTTATCCGTCTGATAATAAGAGAATACTAATAATACCTAATTTAAAAAAGCAGGAAAGGATTCCTAATGAGAGCAGAGCAAGAGGGAAATGGTAAATCTGACGCGTAATATATTGAAATTATTTCTTTTCAGAGCTATTATTGAAATAAAAAAAGTACGTTCCTCAAACTACTCAGATTGGCATCATTGTAGATAAGGAGGGGCTTACATTTAACCTACTGCTTATTCCTCTGTTTTTTCTGGCTCAGCTAATTTCCATTGGTGAAAAGTTCGAAGCCCAATCAAAATAGTCAAAGGAAAGCCAGCTGAAGGAAGATCCTGCGGAAGAAAGAACCATAGCAGTACCATCAGTCCCAGGAAGAAGGAACTGTACTTGAGGTACTGAATAAGCCAGTCAGGAATTTTGTTAATCGCTAAGCCTAGGGAGGCTACTAGGTGTGTGGGGATAAGCCAAAGGAGATTGAGATTCATTTTGGTGACCTTATGTTCTGTACCCACCCACATGAAGAGGAGAACTATGCCTGCCAATCCAACTATAAAAAATAAAAATGCATCTATTTTTTGCAGCCAAATGCTGGTTCGTATAGACCAGCTTAATATAAGATAGGCCAACACCAAAATGACGCTAAAAAGTTCTGGCCAGAGATGAAAGGCTCTTTTTTCCTCTGTAGGATAAGCCTGGTAGGCTATGGATTCATACTTAACCAAGGGGACCTCTTTTCCATCCTTTTTTATGGATGATTCCTTAAGCGTCTCATACAAAAAATTGGGATGAAAGGTATATTCTTCATTCACCATCTTCCTATCAGTAGGAAGACCCAGAATCAAATCCAGGCCCATATCCATCCAAGGTTTTTGGGTAATGCTCCCTTCAATGGCATCCCTAAAACTCAATGCCGGATCTGGTGTAGGAAAAGTCCAGTTTACCTTACCTGACAATGTCTGTTCTATTCCTTGTTGAATTCGGGTAGCACAGTTATCGAAGAGAAAATCATAGCGATATGATCTATTCTCTGGCTTTAGGTTATTCTCCAGAAACTCATAAAGTGCCTGCTTTTCCTCTTGTTCTAAGTCCAAGACCTGCTGCTGAACGGTTTGGTTGTAGTAATTATACACTCGCAAAAATTCGTCAAGCGTTTCTGCAGATAGCATATACAGCAGCTTTCCTCTGGCAAATTTTAAATAGAAGTTTGGGGTTTTAAAGTTAAAGGTGCCGTAATTATAGATCTTCTCCAGTCGGTTTTCTGGGTCCCATACCAACACGGAACTATGTCCCCAGCTTTGATAGAGTAGGGGGCCTGGTTCAGCTGTCATGATACAGATTTCAGCTTTAGGAGAAAGGGTATCCACCTGCACAAATTGTCCATGCAGAGAACAGGTAAAGGAAAGACTAAAAATGAAAAGGAGAAGGCGCTTATTCATGGCTAGGTTTAGGGTCTTTTTGATTCTGCATCATCCAGTCATCATCTATAAACGAACTGGGAAATAGTAGTTGTTTGGGCAGAATTCTAAACAATATAGGCAAAGTAAGAAAACCTCCCGGCATCATGAATAGGGCAAAAGCAGGGATGGTTTTCAGAATATCTATGAGTTGGGCTCTTACTTTTTCTTTTTCAAAGGGAGTTAGTTCTGTCTTGGCAGATTTTGCCAGCAGCTTCATGACCTCCCTACTTTCTTCTAATTCGTGCTGTATCCGTCTATGATTTTTCCGGGCTATGTAGCTCACTCTATTCTTTCTATTGAAGGCTTTGTGGTAGAAAACTGGGAAGAGGTATATTACCTACAGCAGAAGGAGAATTACCAAAAAGTAAGTGAACGCCTGGTAAGAAGGATGAGCATCATA
>JBCDBC010001223.1:0-1914 GCA_039184535.1 Bacteroidota bacterium
AAATGGGTCTATATAATACTTATTGGTAGCCTATTGGCTTTAGGCTACGCTTGTAGCCACAGCAATGAGTATGCAACGCCTGAAGAGTTTAAATATATTTCTCATGCGGATATAGTTACATATCATCGGGATAGCATAGCCTTAAATTCTATGATCCAACATCTGTTAGATAGTAATAATCAAGCTTTCTATCCTAAGTATTATGATCAAAAAACAGAGTTTCAAATTTCTGAGATCCTTTACTCACCGGATGGAGATAAATTCGTCTTCTTTGTTGTTACCCATATTCCTAAAGAAAGTCTTACAAGCGCAAAATATGATCGCTACAGAGCATTATTTTTTATTGGGGAAAAAGATTTAGGAAAGGACATTAAACGTATAAATTGGGAACGTCTTAGGAGTTATTCTACTCATTTAGGCTATAGCGAAGCATGGAATGGAATAAAGGGTATGTATCTTGAGTTTTCTAGTGTTAGGAACTCAGATGGGACATCTCGTTATCAATACAATATTGACGATATTCGCTTCTGGAACTGTAAGATTTGGGAAAAGGAGTATATCTATAATACTGGCCCAACTATCGTAGAGTAGTTCTATATTCCGCCTTCAATTTCACGCCTTGACTTAAACATTAGTAGTTCACACAACCCCCATCAGTCCGTAACGCCCTCCTTCGGATCATAGGACAAGTGCAGATAATGTTCCAGCCTGATCTTTTCTCCCTCTTCCGTTTGGACAAAGGCTCGTATCATGAATACGCCCCAACCATTCGTCTTAAGGGCAAACTTCTCTTCTTTATTGGTTTTGAGCCGTCTGGGATTAGCAAAGCTGGGATGAAGGATATAGCGCACAGAAACTACCTTATCCATTTCTCCACTCCCATCATCTTCCAGAAAGACTGACCAGTCCCATCTTTTTTCTCCTACGTATTTCCAGGAGTTTCTTAATCTGAGTTGTGTTTCCGTTTTGGTATACATTTACTGGGCAGTTAGGTTTTGAGGGAAGAATAAAGGACTGAAGTAAGAGGTGCGCCATTGTTTCTGACCTCCTTTGATGGTGATCTGAATGTAGTCGCTTGGATTGATATTGTGGATAGTCGCGATGATCCCACCAGGTTCTTCCCGTAGAGGAATGTCTCTTTCCTCTTCCTCTCCGGTATCATAGTTGGAAATGAGGCAGCTACAACTGTACTGGTCCAGATTATGCTCCATGGCAGGATCACATTCCACCCGTATTTTGAGGTGTTTTCGGGTATGGCTGCTCTTAATCAGTTCATTTTCTGCTTTTAGCCTTTCTATTTCAGCATACGACTCCCGAAGCTTCTCCAGCATGGTAGTGAGGTTAGCGTCAGAATCTGCTTGTGTATTAGGACTTGAATCTATTTTCAGGCTTTCTGCTGTCAGGCCATCGATATATTCTGCAACGGCCAAATTGATCCTGTTAAGCTCAGTATTATTCTCATCAGAGCTAATGGCACCAAGGTTAAAGCTTCTGTTCACCCTATTAAATCTGGCTTCAAGGGTAATGAGGTCGTTAAAAGCTGTCTTGCCCGGCTGAACTAAGGGCAGCAGAAACTCAAAGGTGTCTTTGAGGCTTTGTCCCAGCTTTTGTCGGGCCTGGGTGATGATATCATCAAAGGTCATGCTGTAAGTGTGCTTTTTTTACAATATACCGAATTGACAGCAAATCATGGGATTTAGATGAGCTTTAGAGAAAGATCATATTTCTGACCTCCTGCTAGCAGATAAGTTGTATAGCCAAACTCCTGGGCTTCTGCTGATTTCGGGTAGCTAAGTCTTTCTCTGCTCTGAACCTTGAGGTGAGCGGTCACCCCTTCCGGTATGTCCAAGGATAGCTTTCTTCTTCCCTTTCTCCCTCTCACTTCTCACTCACTCTTCCTCCTCTTCTCTTTCT
>JBCDBC010001224.1:0-1908 GCA_039184535.1 Bacteroidota bacterium
ACCCTGTCAAAATCCCGGAAGACTTCCACCATTCTTTCCCGGTGATTCAATTGCGAATACTTGTCGCACAGGGTTTTTAGCTCGTATTGAGTCATGTGCACATACGGTTGTTTCCTGTAATTGACCAGTAACTTTTCTCAAGAAGAAATGATCTTTCATGCCCTCATTCACTTGCTCTGGGTTTTAACCTGGTGCTAGTTTGAGAGATGGCTTATCCCTTCTTTTCAATATCAGCTACCGATCTGATCTTTATTTTCTCAATGAACGAATGGCACAAACCTAATAGGTAGGAAGTGAATTGTCAATTTCTTTTGCAAAGGCTAAAATGCCTCCTTCCAGATTGTACAGATTATCGAACCCAAACTTCTCTTGTAAAGCCCTGATAGCCTTGGCACTTCTCACCCCACTTCTACAGTGGATAATCACCTGCTTATCAGATGAAATACTGTCCTGATGGTCAGTAATTTCTCCCAGCGGAATGAGTTCTGCACCTATGTTGACAATCTCATACTCATAAGGCTCCCGTACATCAATTACTTGAATGTCCGCTCCCTCTTCCTGTAGCTTATGTAATTCTGCTACACTTACTTTCTTCACGGGAGCTCTTTCCGCTTCCACATCTCTTTCTCCTTCTACCTGTGGGGCTCCACAAAACTGCACATAGTCTATCAGCTCAGTTTGAGTGGGATTCTCTCCAGTCAATGGATTGGTCTTATCCGCATGTACTTTGAGCGTTCTCATCTCGAAGCTGAGTGCATCATATAAGAATAATCGTCCTACCAGGGGTTCTCCCACACCGCTTAGTACCTTAATTACCTCCAGGGCTTGCATAGAACCTATGATGCCAGGTAAAACGCCTATTACGCCCCCTTCTGCACAGGAGGGTACCAGCCCGGGAGGCGGAGGAGTAGGGAAGAGGTCTCTGTAATTGGGCCCTCTACTTCCATCTTCTTTCAGGTAGTTGAATACAGATACCTGTCCTTCAAATCGGAAAATGGAGGCATACACATTTACTTTTCCCAGTAATACGCAGGCATCATTCACCAAATAACGCGTAGGAAAATTATCCGTACCGTCTGCCACAATATCATAGTCCTTGATGATGTCTAGTGCATTATCAGATGTTAACATGGTATTGTAGGTCTTTACCTCTATGTGAGGGTTAAGGGAGGTGATTCTCTTCTTAGCCTCGTCCACTTTGAGTTTACCTACCGATTCTTTTCCGTAAAGGACCTGTCGCTGTAGATTAGTGTCATCCACAGTGTCATAGTCCACTATGCCTATGGTGCCTACTCCGGCTGCTGCCAGATACTGTAGCATAGGGGAACCCAGTCCACCACCGCCCACTACCAGGACTTTGCCGGCTTTCAGCCTTCGCTGACCTTCAATGTTGAAGTCTGGAATAATGAGATGCCGACTATATCTTTCTATCTCTGCTTTGGAGAATGAGATTTGTTCTTTAGTTGCGTTCATAATGAATCTTAAAAGAATCAGCTTAATGTTTAATTCTTCTTAGCGGCTTTGCGACTTAGCATGCTAAAATTTTCACGCAAAGACGCGAAGCCGCTAAGATTATACATATTATCAAGAACCTCCTGCAATAGCGGGGATGATACTAATCACACTACCAGCTTCTACAGCTGTAGCTGGCCCATCGAGCGCATTAATGTCTTCGTCTCCTACGTATAGACGCACAAATGTGCGTATGTTACCATCCTGATCCATGATGTGTCTTTTCACCTCAGGGAATCTGGTAGCTAATTCCTTGATGGAGCTTTCCACATCTTCAGCTTCTACTTCCAGGCTGGCCTGGTTTTCCGTAAACTTCCTAAGGGGAGTTGGTATGAGTAATTTTGCCATGATTTGAATTTTATGTCAAGGTAAGGGGTGATTTGCCCCATGTTTGTC
>JBCDBC010001225.1:0-1904 GCA_039184535.1 Bacteroidota bacterium
CAGCCACGAAGTATCCAATCCCTCTTTTATTAAATATGATACCCTGTTCCTGTAAGAATGAATATGTTCTCATGACTGTATTAGGGTTTACCTGAATATTAGTTGCCAGTTCTCTCACGGAGAGGATTTTCTCTCCGGCTTCCCAGCGATTCGCCAGAATATTCTCGATGATATAATCAGCTATCTGCATGTATATGGCTTGTTTCTGTTTGAATTCCATCTTATGCCTCCTGTTCTTTTAGTCTGAAAAATCCTGTTACCCATAGGAATACTGGTCCCAGAAGTAATCCGACATTTACCAGATCACCATTGAAAAAGTTTTCCATACGATCCTGAAAGTCCTGGTTGGGTTCTGGTATATCTGCTGTATTCCAACTTATGTATTCCCAGAACACCATCTTCATGGTCAATCCAAAGACTAGGGTGAGGCCAACAAAGATTCCGAAGCAGACTGCAATGGTCTTTATGACTGGATTCTTATGATAGATCAGCCCTCCCAGCAGGAATAAGGCGTTGATGTTCATGTACACTCTTAAAGAGTTCCAGACTAAGTCAGGATCGAAGGTAAATGGCACAAAAAGTTGTCTGCCTACTAAGGCGGCAGAGATAGCGTCAGATACATTTGCAAGTAGGTAGTAGAAGATCAGGATGAATATGGCATATCCTATTCCTGTGGTTAAAACGGCACTTACATACTTCTCCAGATTAGTAGAGGGTAGCATCAGATAACTGTATCCCTTCTCCTTTAGGAGCTGATCTGCAAAAAACTTCCCAGATATAATAGCCCCACTAATAGCTAACAAAAGCTGAAAGAAGGTCTGATGGAAATACATATTTCCATCCCTTGAATTCGATAGTGCCTCATTGATGTTGGACAGGTAGCTGAGGAGAAAGACTACTGTAATTACCGCAGCTGCAGTCAGGAACATTTTTCGTTTATGGATGATTTCTCGCTGAAGGAGTAACCATAATCTATTGAATGAAAAGCTTTGTCTATTCATAAGGCTAGGCTTCGGAGAATATTTCTGTAAAAGTTTGATTATTAGCGAGGACAGCGTTGAAAAGAATTTCCAGATCTACCTCACCTCCCATATGGTTCCCGGAGTTTTTACTTACTACTGAGTAGCCGCCCGGGAGCCGTTCATAGTGTATCACTTCTGGGGTATTCTCTACCTGAGAATCCAGGGAGAAATATAGCTTAGACATGATGTTTTCTATGGTTTCATGGAAGATGACCTTTCCACTGTCCAGAATGATGACGGGATCTATCAGATTTGAAATATCCCTAACCTGATGAGTAGAAATGAAGAAAGTACGCTCAGGGCTGATAGAATTAGCTAGCACTCTTCTTAGCTGTCCTTTAGAAGGAATGTCCAGACCATTAGTAGGTTCATCCAGGATGAGCAAGCGTGAGTTACTTGCCAACCCAAAACTCAACATCACCTTTTTCTTTTGTCCAAAGGACATTTTATCCATGTTCTGCTCAATAGGGATATTAAATTCCTTTAAGTATGTCTGAAACTGATCAGGGTCAAACTTGGGATAGAAAGGGGAATAAGCCTTTTCAAACTGTGGCAGGCTTAGGGAAGGAGTCGCAAATTCTTCCGGTATGTAGAAGATGTCCTGAAGAAAGTTCACCTGCCTCTTGGCAGGATCAGCTCCTAATACTTCTATACTTCCCTCTTTAGGGTGTAGAAGACCTGTGATGAGTTTCAATAGCGTAGTTTTTCCTGCGCCGTTTTTCCCCAGCAGGCCGTAGATATTGCCTTCTGGAGCCTTCAACATCAGCTGCTCGAAAAGCCGTTGCTTTTTCTTGTAGCCGAATGATAGTTGATGGATGCGTATCATATGTCTGGTATTTTATTGTACTATTTATCTAGTACACTACAACAATAAGGTAATGG
>JBCDBC010001226.1:0-1898 GCA_039184535.1 Bacteroidota bacterium
CCATGCTGCTGTTCCTATTGTTTCCTTTAAGGATGGATGCCCAGGAGTTTGTGGAGAAAATCACCAAGGCCTTTGAGTTTTCCCTCAATAAGAAAGCTGCGGCAGAAGATTCTACCTTATTTGAAAATAAGGTAGTGCTAGCCCCTGTTGCTGTTTATGAACCTGCCATTACCCTTGGGATGGGTGTAGGTGCTAAATTTCTTTTTAAACCCAGAGGAACCAGTCCAGATACCAGAACTTCCAATCTTCCCCTTTCCGTTCTCTATACGCTAAGAAATCAATTCATTTTTGAGTCAGGCTATACAGTTTTTTTTAATGAAGAGAAATACCTGCTCAAAGGTAGCCTGGGATTTTCCAAGTTCCCACTCAGTTACTATGGTCGGGGAAGTCTCCAGCCTGACGAAAACAAAACCGAGATTGCCTTCAACAATGTATTAGTAGAGCCCCTTTTACTAAAGAAGGTATTTAAGGACGTATTCGTAGGAGGTGGGATCAGGTATAATCATATATACAATGCTCGCCTGGAAGAAACAGTAGACGGTGTCCCCAAAGGCACTTCTCTTCAGGATTCATTAGGGTCCACTTCTGCAGGCCTGGAATTTGCCGTTACCTATGATAGTAGAGATAACGTGCTGAATGCCGGGACAGGGAACTTCCTGGAATTTACACATGGATTTTACGGAAAAGCCTTTGGCGGCACCCATAAATTTATGCTGAGTAAGCTGGATTTCAGGCAGTATTTTAAACCTTTTAAAAATAGGCCTGATATACTAGCCTTCGAATGGTACACCCGAATTGCCTGGTCAGATACACCACCCCTAGAGCTTTCTGCCCTGGGAGGCCCCATCCTTCTTAGAGGTTTTCAGGAAGGTAGATTTAGGGACAGGATTGCCTATTTCGCCCAAACGGAATATAGATGGCAGGCCCTTGACCGGATAGGGTTCGTCTTTTTTGGAGGAATGGGAGATGTAACTAACTCTTTGTCTGAAGCTAAGTGGGAGAATCTCAAATACTCTGTAGGGGGAGGTCTTAGACTGAAAATCATCAAGTCTGAGAACCTGAACATCAGATTTGATTATGCACTAGGGCTGGGGCAGGTTAAAGATCAAAACTTTTATGTAGGGATAGCAGAGGTCTTCTAACTTCTCATCTTTTACTAGTTCAGCGTTTATGTGGGAAAGTGAAATTTCCCTACTTTCAGGCAATACCGATTCTGATATTCCTTATAGCCAGCTACATTTTGGTCATGAATTCCCTTTCATGACAGATAAATGACCATTGACCAAGTTTATCTTATGCGTGGAAGGGAAAGTCTCTATATTGACCACTGATTTAACGGGAGACTTATTCTTTTGTGAGAGGCTTTTTGATGTACACTTCATTGTCTGTATGGACAATATCCTGATTTAGTGATTATGCCGAAACAAAAGACTTACTGCACATGAAAAAATCAGCATTAACAGCTTCTCAGCTTGCCCATCTGAATGTATTTTCCCTCATTCTTGAGTGTGATGGTTGGGCTGATCCCCTTGCAATAGAGAGAAGATTTGACGGAGGAGAAGAAGTGAGCCCAGAAGGAATGCGTGTCTTCGAAAGCAAGCAAAGAGTTCTGGAAGCTCAGTTTCATGCTCCGGTCAATATGATCACCCTCTCTATTTCCACTCCAGATAAAGAAGAAAAAATAGTTTTGTTTTTTCTTTATACCAGTAATCCTGAAAAAATTCTGGAATGGATGGTTTCTGTTAGAAACAGTATTAATACTGTTAACTACAGTACCTATTTAGAAGAAATCAACGATTATTGCACCACAATTATGGAGGCGGTGTCTACACCAGCTTCTTGTGAACTGAAGCCTGTGGTGATAAAATAAGGTCTAAGAGAACTAAGAAAAAAAAAGC
>JBCDBC010001227.1:0-1895 GCA_039184535.1 Bacteroidota bacterium
ACTGGATGGAGAACTGGTTCCCATCCAGGAAAATGACAGAAATTACCCGTAGCAGATCTATGATCTTTTCTATTCCTATCTGACTTTCCGCAAAAAAGCTATCCTGTATATACTGTATCTCTTTTTCCGGTGCTTTGGAAGTAGAGGGGGTAGGTTCCGGAGCTGATTTTTCTGCGTGTAGCCTAAGCCCTTCTAATATGTCTGGAAGTGGGATAGGATCGGGATCTGGTCTTGGCGTCCACATACCCCTGATCATTTCCTCTATTTCAGTGTTTAGGGTGCTCCTGCCAGTGGCAATCACATATTTCCCCTGAGCTCGCTCAGACTTTTTGGGAAACTCCAGATTGATACGTACTGATCTTCCGGCAGAAGAGCTCAGCAAAGAGGACATTTTACTGATGCTGAGAGAATGCTGAATATATAGTTCTTCCAGTTCCTGGTGGTCCAGGCCATAAAATCTTTCCTCATTAGCGAGAATAAGGTAGGTATGGAAGGGCTCCTCCTTGAAGAATTCTGAGGAGATGAGTTGCATGCGTTCCAGCAGAGCTGAAAAACTTATGTCTTCTTCCAACACAAAATATCCGTACAAGGGAGGGACGCCTCTGGCCATAAATGCCTGGATAATAAAAAATGAATGCTTGTACTATAGCTGAAGAAAATACGAATTTCAGGCCAATTGAAGTTTGTCCCACAGCAATTTTTTTACTTCTGCCTGAATATTTTTGTCTCCCCACCGCATTTGGAGAGATCCTTTAGGGATTTCGTCTAATTCCAGCTTCAAAATCAGGTATTGGCCGGTGGATTGACGGAAGATTTGTAATACCAGTTCTGACCAATCTTCTGTAACAGAAGCAGGCTGCTGCTTGAGCTGATAAAGGCTGAGTCCTTTCAACTGGTCGCCATGCCGAGTTTTGATGGATGCTATGACAGGCGTACTGTGCAAGAAGTTCCTTGAAGCTTCCCCTAGAAACTGCCATACCCCCTTGAGGGAGAATCGTTCAGGATCTGGATGAATAGGGAGCAGCATAGGCTTCACCAGGGTATTCTCAGGATCTGTAGACAGATTATGATGCAGATAGTCTAAGACCTTTTCTACCGTTTCTGCTTTGGCCGTAATCTCCAGCTCTGCATTAGGGTAGTCATCCAGCGTATGAAAATGGAGAATAAGCTGGAAAGCCATTCCCTTACTATTAGTCCCCATCAGCCAGACGGCTATGATGGTATGTCTCCTGTGCGTGAAGAGGAAGTTCAGTTCCTCCTTAGGGATGTCAAAGTAGTAATCTCCATCAGAGGTTTTTACTTCTCCATGGATAAAAGAATCATCTAGATAGTGAGAGGACAGGCTATAGAGAATATTTAAGAATTCTTCTATGCTGATGTTTTTGTTAAAATAGAAGCTGTCATGCAGGGTAAAGAGCGCTTCCTGATTTTCAGAGGTACCTGGTAACAACTGGAAGGGAATCTGGACGGGGACCCGGAAGAAGGAAGTGACAGATTTTCGTTCGTGTGTGTAGAAGAGTTGGGTAAACCGGAGTTCAGAAGCAGGGATATTAGTAAAGAGGCTTTTCTGGACTGCAGCGGTCTCTCCACTACGCCCGTTGAGAATGACGAACTGCCCTTGACCGGGATAAACCTGATTCTCTTCAAATCTCAGGTGTAATCTCACGGCAAAACCACTCACACTGGTAACATGGAAGGATAAACTCAGGAGAGAATTATTGAGTTGAGGGTAGTGTTCTCTTAGTTCTTCCAGGCCCAGTCCGTAGTGGGTGCTTTCGTTTTTTTCC
Organism: Bacteroidota bacterium; assembly: GCA_039184535.1. Lineage (GTDB taxonomy): Bacteria > Bacteroidota > Bacteroidia > J057 > J057 > JBCBKZ01. Next base: position 1,788 of record JBCDBC010001227.1, read on the forward strand.
TTAAGGTAGGCGTGATGGGAAGAGGACGGATATTTCCCTGCCACCCAATGGGTGATTCTACCCAGCCAATCATAGAAGTCCGGGCCGGGAGAAAATCTAAATCTTCCG
>JBCDBC010001228.1:0-1891 GCA_039184535.1 Bacteroidota bacterium
GAGAAACATCCTGTAAGGGCCACCCATCCGCATATCCTTTGGTCCACTTTAAGGTAGACAGTTCCTCACTTGTAGCAAGGCAAGCGTCCAGGGCTTTACGTATACCTTCTTCATCCATATCCTGCCCAATGAAGACTAGTTCATTTTTCCTATCACCAAACTCTCTGGACCAACCAGCCTCAATTTCCTTTCTATGCTCAAGATAAGAGGGATACCTAAGTCTTTGACTAAGAGGCATACTTGACCACCATACTCCTGCTGGCTCAGTTCTGTGAGAACCTCCCGCCTGTCCCCAAATCAAGGCCTGGGAAGGTCTGGAAGCCAGCCAGAATAAGCCTTTAGAACGAATAATAGTGGAAGGGAATCTATATTTAACAAAGGCCCAAAATCTGACTGGATCAAAGGGCTTCTGAACCCGATACACAAATGAGCTTATGCCATATTCTTCTGACTCTGGCGTATGACCCTCACTATTAAGTTCTTCTACCCATGCTTCAGTTTGTTCAGCTTCTTCAAAGTTGAACAGGCCTGTATTCAAAATTTCATTGGGTGCTACTTTACTGAAACTGGACTCAATGATGTTAGCCGAGGGATTCATTTTATGAATAGCGGCTTTTAGTACCCCTAAAGTAGGGGCATCCACCAGATCAGTCTTATTCAGGATGATGACATTGGCAAACTCTACCTGGTCCGTGAGTAAGTCAACAATGGTTCTATAATCAGCGTCCATATCTGTCAGCTCTCTATCTACCAAAGTATCAGGGCTTCCAAAATCCTTGAAGAAGTTGAAAGCATCTACTACGGTTACCATGGTATCTACATAGCTAAAGCGGGAAAGGTCTATCCCATTCTCCTCATCCACAAAACTAAAGGTCTGAGCCACCGGTACCGGTTCACTAATACCTGTACTTTCAATAAGGAGATAATCAAAGCGATCTTCTTTAGCTAGTCTCTCTACTTCTACCATTAAGTCTTCCCTCAGGGTACAGCAAATACAGCCGTTACTCATTTCTACAAGCTTCTCATCTGTTCGGGAGAGAACATTCTCACTTTTCACACGGTCAGCATCTACATTTACTTCGCTCATGTCATTGACTATGACAGCTACTTTCATTCCTTCTTTATTATGAAGGATATGATTTAATAAAGTAGTTTTTCCGGCGCCTAGAAATCCACTAAGCACTGTTACAGGCAGTTTTTTGGTTGGTGTCATGTTACGTTAAAGTGTCAGTTCAGTGTTGAGTACTCAAATAATTCTTATGTAGGATGAGTATGTTCGGTCATTATATATTGGCTTAATAACTTTTGAAAGCCTTCTTTTTTCAGTCCTCTTCCTATAAATACAATCTTACTTTCGCGGATTTCCCCTTCTTTCCATGGGCTACCATCTACTGCTACAAAGGAGGTTTTTACAGACTGGAGAATGACCCTTTTGTCATAACCCGGAAGAGCTACTATTCCTTTTATCCTGTAAACCTGAGAATGATAGAGATTGATCAATCGGTTTAGTTCCCTGGACAAGCCTTCCAGGTTAAATGGATGCTCAAAAGACAAGGTGAAAGTAGAGATCTTATGGCTATTGTTTATCTCCTTCCGGATGTGGTGATGAGATTCCTGATCAGGAGCCGTCCTATTCGTCCTTTTTTCAATAGAAGCTGCTCTTAGGCTTCCCACTTTCATGATTTCCTCTATGGAGAATTCTCCATTAGAACCAGTAAATACATAGGCATGAGGATTAATATTCTCTATGATGGTAGCAACTTCAGGGACCTCCTCAGCAGCTACACTATCTACTTGATTCAGGAGCACAACATCCGCAAATGAAATTTGCCTGAGCGCTTCCTCTGCCTCATCTAACCATTCAGTGAGTAGCCCTGCATCTGCCAGACAA
>JBCDBC010001229.1:0-1886 GCA_039184535.1 Bacteroidota bacterium
GCCACCTACTACGCCAATATGTCAGTACATCACCTGTATCACAGGGCCTTTATAGAGTTAGCCTTACTAAAGTCGGCGGAAGCAAAACCAGCCTCAAGGCAGGAGACTTTTTGGGAAGAAATCATGAACCTGAGGTCCCTATTCAAATTTGAGTTCTTCTATTCTCAGAAAATGCAATTCTCTGATGAAATAGAGGCAAATCTGGATATTCTCTCTAAAGACTGGAACCAACTTATCGCAGCACCTAAATCTCAAAAAACAGCCTTTTTTGAGTCTCAGGAGATGATTGTGGCTCCGGTAGTACTTCATTCTTATATAGAAGCCTACAGAGTAGTTGCCCAGGCGTTACATGGGTGGAACCCCAACAATGGATTTGATGAAAAGACCTTTATAGATGGCTGCCTTTTCTTGAGTGAGGAAATGCACTGGCAGGGGCGTATCCAAAGGGTAGGATCAGTATCTAAGCCTTTTATCCAAAACGGAATTAGGCTGGCCCAGAACCTCGAGATTATTCCTACTCCTGAGGATGACAAGAAAAAGGAAATAGAAGCCTTTATGGCTCAGCTCAACCGAATCGCTACCAAGATCAATTGGTTACAGGGGATTATCTTAGCCAAGCCTATTAAGATGGTTTCCAGCATTCCACTTGCACGTGAAATCGTCCCCGGTTCCCGGACTGAGGTCCTTACCCAGGCTATTATGGAAGGAGAAGCCGGCCCGCAGGTGGGTGCTTTCTTCGACCTGGATAGAACGCTGATCAAGAGCTTCTCTGCTAAAGGATTCTTTAAAACCAGGCTCTTGAGTGGTAGAATGACCACCAAGGAGATCGTTTCTCAGTTTGCCGGAGTGCTCGTTTACGCCACGGGTCAGGGTAACTTTGCCGGGCTTGCAGCAGTAGGAGCGCAGGGGGTAAAAGGAGTGAAGGAGGAAGTATTCATAGAGGTGGGAGAGCAGGTATATCATAAGGAACTGGCAGATCAGATTTATCCTGAATCACGTGCCCTTGTAAATGCACATTTAGCGAAGGGACATACTGTGGCCATTATATCGGCTGCTACTCCCTATCAGGTCAATCCTGTTGCCAGGGACTTGAACATCAAGCATGTTATGTGTACCCGCATGGAGGTAGAGGATGGAAAATTTACGGGTAATATAGTGGAACCAGCCTGTTGGGGAGAAGGAAAGGCCCACGCAGCCCTGGATTTGACGAAGGAATATGACCTGGATTTGACCAAGAGCTATTTTTATACAGATAGTGCTTCTGATGCACCGTTGTTGGAACTCGTAGGGAACCCCCGACCCATCAATCCGGATACCAAGCTTTCTGCCCTGGCCTTTAAGAATAATTGGCCTATTTTTAGATTTAATGATGAAGAAAGGACTGGGTTAGTGAATGTCCTCCGAACGGGAGCGGCACTTGGAAGTTTGGCACCTGCAGCTATTTCAGCTGTAGCCAGAGGAACCCTAAACCTGTCATTCCAGGAAGGTGTCAATTCTCTCATGGCTACCGTAGGAGACCTGGTAGTGGCGGCAGCAGGAATCGAGTTAGTCGTAAAAGGTGAAGAACATTTATGGGCCAAGCGTCCCGCAGTATTTATCTTCAACCACCAGAGTAGTGCTGACATGTTCATCGTGTCTAAGCTTATCCGTAAAAACGCTACGGGCATTGCGAAGAAGGAACTCAAAACCATGCCTATCATTGGTCAGCTGATGATGGCGGCAGGTGTCATATTTATTGATAGGAAGAACAGAGAAAAGGCCATAGAAGCTATGAAGCCCGCTGTGGAAGCCCTTAAGAATGGGACTTCTATCATCATCTTCCCGGAAGGAACGAGAAGTAAGGATTATAATCTTGGTGCTTTCAAGAAAGGAGCTTTCCACTTAGC
>JBCDBC010001230.1:0-1865 GCA_039184535.1 Bacteroidota bacterium
GAGGCATCTTTTAGGATATCAATAGATTCTATGTCATTTGGGTTTAAGCTATTCAGGAAGGTAGAGCTCAGCTGATTAGCACCACTTTCCTGAACAGGTATCCCGTCAATCACATAAAGAGGAGATTCAGAGTTGATGGTTCCTATTCCACGAATGTTTACCTGTAAGCCCCCTCCGGGTGCTCCCCCGGCAGTTTGGGTAACATTTACCCCAGGTACCCTTCCTTGAATGATTTGGTCAACAGAAGTAGTGGCAATGTTTCTGGCATCTTCCACATTTACATTCGAAATAGCTGCCGTTACATCTCCCCTTCTCTGGGTACCATATCCCACCACTATAACTTCATCCAGGGTCATCCCTGCTTCTTGTAAGACTACTTCGATAGTAGTATGGTCTCCAACCACAATTTCTTGGGTAGCAAAACCCACATAGGAAACCAGAATTACCGGATTGTTAGTGGTTAGGGTAATTGAATAGTTTCCGTCAGCATTAGTAAGAACACCATTTGCGGCTCCTTTTTCTACTACTGATGCACTAATCAGGGGGAGGCCTGATCCATCAGTGATGGTTCCAGAGATAGTTTGCCCGAAAGCAAACTGCACCGAAACCAAGAAGGCCAGTAGATACAATACTTGCTTCATAACAGATTTGGTTATTTCTAAACGAGTAATAATTGAATAATGAGGGTCCTCATTATCAATTATATAGAGCTGTATGTGGTAAATAGATACTAATACCGAATATTTCTTTTGTGAGTAATGATTACTCTTTTATACTTAAATGGGTGGAAAAATGGGCTTAGGACTCTATCATAGGACAGGATAGATTTTTCTTCCTTATTTGTGAATTTTAAAACTCAAAGGAGGAATAAAATCTGAAATGCTATCTTACATTTCTTTGAAGGCTACAGAAGGAACTGTAATGGAAATCATGAAAAGAATACGCTCGCTACTTGTGGTGGGTTTGATGGTGGCGAGCATACTGCTGGTAACAAATTGTCAATTAGGTGAGAAAAAACGCTTTACCCTTGTGAGCCCTTCCCATACAGGCGTAGCGTTTACGAATGAGGTTTATGCAAGTGATACCTTAAATCTGGCGGATAATACTAATATGTATAATGGGGCAGGGATAGGGATAGGGGACCTTAACCAGGATGGCCTCCCTGATCTGGTAATCGCCGGAAATTCTGTTCCCACTAAAGTGTATCTGAATCAGGGCGATTTTCAGTTCCAGGATATTTCTGAAGTGTCAGGGTTCAATGCTGGTAGATGGGTGACTGGTATTTCCTTAGTAGATATAAATGAAGACGGACTGATGGACATTTACCTGAGCTGTTCCATCCTAAACACGGCTGAGAAGAGAGCTAACCAACTATTCCTGCAGAGAGAAAGTAAAGAGGGAATTCCCCAATTTGAAGAAGTAGGAGAAACAGCTGGCCTGGCTGACACTGCCTTTACTACCCAGACAGTCTTTTTTGATTATGACATGGATGGAGACCTGGATGCTTACTGCCTCACGAATGCATCTGAAGATTTTCCCCACAACAATCTTAGACCTAAGAAGGAAGATGGGAGTGGTGTGAGCACTGATAGGTTATACAGAAATGAGGGGCTGGATAAGGAAGGAATTCCCCATTTTGTGAATGTAAGTGAGGAGGCAGGTATTCTTATAGAGGGTTATGGCCTTGGAATAGCAGTCAGAGATGTTAATGATGATGGTTGGCCTGACATTTATGTGGCAAATGACTTCATTACCAATGACCTGTTATGGATCAACCAGCAGGATGGTACATTCCAGGATCAGCTTAGCCAATACATCAAGCACACTTCCTACAACGGTATGGGAGTAGATATAGCAGATATTAC
>JBCDBC010001231.1:0-1853 GCA_039184535.1 Bacteroidota bacterium
ATCTGGGGATTATGGCTGAGGCTTCCTTTACAGTTTGTGCTGATAGCCTGGGCGTATGCTTATACCTGAGAAATTAACTTTCCTGCTTCTTATTCATACGGAAGTTGACAAATACACCAATGATGACAATGGCTATCCCTACAGGTAGAAGATAGAAATACTCATTTGATTCGTACTTAGCCGTTAGCCCTATTTGAAGTCCCATGATAAATATGCCGATAAGGGCTACGATAATTCCGAGGTACTTTTTCATAGTTGACGAGTAGTTAGGAGATACAAGGTAAACAATTCTCTTACATTTAGTGAAGTCCCCAAGAACATCTTATACTGGGCTTATGAATAGCTTATCGAAAAGGCTTGGCGTAATTGCCGTGATTACGGCTTCCATTCTACTGATCCCCTTAATAGCCATGCAGTTTACAGAAGAGGTAAACTGGACAATAGGAGATTTTATGGTAGCTGGCGCGCTCCTATTGGGGTTCGGACTTCTTTTTGATCTTGCGATAAGACTAATCAAGAAATCCAGATATAGAGTCCTCATCATCATTGCCATTCTGATTCTTTTTCTGTTGGTATGGGCTGAGTTAGCCGTAGGATTATTTGGGACGCCCTTTGCTGGAAATTGATCATTGGTTGGAGATAATGTTTAATCCTTCACACGATGAAAACACAGGTATTACTTCTACTGCTTACAGCTATTCTGCTGGTGAATTGCCAAGCTGACAAGAAAGAATCGAAAGCTTCCGCTGAAGTGCCTCAAGATCCCATACAGATGGAAAGGCTGTATTATGAAATCTCTATTGATGCCACTCCTATGGTGGTCTACCAGGTCATCACTGGAAAGGCTACTTTTGAGAAATGGACAGCTGAATTTAGCCCAATTTCAACCTACGAAGGAAGCTGGGATCAAGGAACTGAAATGAAATTTATTTCTACCATGGAAGATGGAAGTACTGCAGGCATGATTAGTCTGGTCCGAGAAAACAGGCCCAATGAGTACATAGGTCTTACCCATATCGGAATGATACAAAATGGTGAAGAGATTAGGGAGGGACCAGAAATAGACATCATGAAAGGAGCTGAAGAAAACTATTCCATACTTCCAGATGGAGAGGGTGCTCTACTTAAAATTGACACCCACACATATGCTGATTATAAATCCTACTTTGAGGAAACATGGCCTAAGGGGCTAGCAGTCATTAAGGAAATGGCTGAATCCCAGAATAATTAGGTCCCATTAATACCCAATTTATTGAATATCAAACACCCAAAATGAAAAACGCTATTTATCCGCTTCTCCTTCTTATCATCTTTTCAGCTTGTGACAATACCTCAGAATTAAGAGAAGCAGAAAATGACATCTCCCTACTCCCGCACCCTAAAGAAATACAGCTTCAGCAAAAGGAAGTGGTTCTAACGACTGCCAGCAAGCTATTCTCGCCTCATCAGGAAGTCTATCCACTGCTGGAGTTATTGGGCGAGGAACTAGCCCTTCTCACTTCTGTTTCGGTAGAGACTACCCCTACTCATAGCCAGGAAGCAGATATTGTGCTGGAAATAGATCCGGCATTAGGGAAAAAGGAGTTCCATATTGATATTCAAGGAACTGTTCAGGTAAAAGGGGGAAGCTATCATGCACTTGCCCTAGCCAAAACCAGCTTGCTTCAATTAGCCATGGAAAAAGAAGGGCAGCTTGTTTTTCCGGTTCTGAGTATGAAAGACAAGGCCGATGCTTCTTATAGAGGGCTGATGATAGACCTCGCCAGAAAATGGCATGAGTTGAGTACCGTCAAAAAGCTGATAGATCTGGCAGCCTTTTATAAGCTGAATTATGTGCAGCTTCACTTCACAGA
>JBCDBC010001232.1:0-1851 GCA_039184535.1 Bacteroidota bacterium
CTAAGAAGCCGAGTAAACGGGCCTTACGAAGAGGAAGAAAGAAAATGGCTAAGTATACTCGACTGAGGTGGAACATACATAGAGTATACCCTTATGCATTGAAGGTATCTGAAACTTTGGGGGAGATAGAGACGGAATTATATGCCATAGAATCAGAGGAAGAAAAAAAGGCTTACCTAAAAGCCAAGGAAAAGTCCTTGTTCGGAAAATATGAACAAGACCTAAGGAAGATGACCCGATCTCAAGGTAAGGTATTAGTGAAGTTAATTTATCGCCAGACAGGTAGAGCTACTTACTACTTGATCAAAGAATATAAGAACGGCGCTTCAGCGCTATTTTGGCAGTCAATAGGGATGATTTTTGGGGTGAACCTGAAATCTGACTATGACGCGGAGGAAGAATTCATGATAGAAGCCATAGTGTCAGACCTGGATAGAGGGGGATACAATGTCTATTATAAAACCTATGACTACCTCCTGAACTAGGGGCTATATCCCTGGATAGAGTTGCAAACAGCTATTCTCACCTTTTTCCGTTAATCTCTTCATTCTTTCATAAAAGGTCTGCATATCCAGGATCTGAGTTTGGGTATAGACAGAGTCCAGCTTTCCGTTGTACAGGGCTTTTGAGGTGACGGGAATTATGGTGGGGGCAGAAGTACTGGCCATTGTAACCAGAGGAATACTTACGGGCACCATGGATACATCTCCTATCTGTATGGTCTGCGTTCTTTGGTCTTTTTGTAGGCTGACCTGTAGTACTACCCCTTGGTTGGAATAGGGGTTTTCATTGGTAGCCAGGAAGCTTCCTAAAGAGTAGGCGATGAGCCCTTGCTCAGTATAAGGGTTAGTGGTTTCAACGCACTCTATTTCAAATATCTTGTCAGGGATGGACCCAATAATGATGTCAGCCCCATTCTCAATGGAAAAGTTGGCTATATCTTTTTGGAAGTAAGTAGGAGAATTCCCATTGGTCTCAGCAAAATCAAAGTAGATGATCACTACTTCAGCTCCTTCTTTTTTGGCTTGCTGAATGTCTCTTCTAATGGCCAGCTTCTTAATCCTGTTAAGCCGGAAGGTTTTGGCAATGGCTGACTCCCTGGCGGAATTTTCCGCATAAGAGAGAATAGAGAACCTAATTCCATTCAAAGTTTGTACTGGGATATTTCTGGCCTCACTCCATTCTGTAAAAGTTCCTGTATGCTTCAATTCGTATTTGTCTAAAATAGAAAGCGTACGAACTATGCCATTGACATCATGGTCACAGGCATGTGTATTACCTGTAGCTAAAAAGTCAAAGCCAGCATCCTTCAGGCTTACAGCTAAGTTATCAGGTGCATTTACGGGGGTAACACCTGAGTAGCTAAGCCCGTTCTCTGTACCAGCGAAAACCGTTTCCAGATTCCCACTCGCCCAGTCGGCTTCCGTAATGATGGAGCTGATATCATCCAGGAAGGGAGAGAAGTCGTAAATCCCTGGGGAGATTTGGGCTTTCTCTAGTATGTAGGGATCTGAACTGATGCTACCTGTGAAGGCCATTTTCACACTTTGGCTGGCTGGGATGCTATACTCCTGACTATTGGATGGGACTTTTATAGAGTAGGTATTCTTCTGATACTCTTTCATAATTCTCAAAAAAATCAGGAAGGCCAACATGAGGATATTGGCTATTATCATCGACCTGATGAAGGATTTTGAGTTGAGTAATTTTACAAGCATCAGCCCTGCCGATCTAATTTTGTACAAATGTACAATTTTCCTTCAAAAGAAAAGAATATTATGAGGTGAAATAGTTAATGGTCTATACTATGTCTAGTTTCCCCTTTTTTCAAACTTTCAGAAAGAATAAAAG
>JBCDBC010001233.1:0-1835 GCA_039184535.1 Bacteroidota bacterium
ACGTGATAGGCTCTTTTTTCGCTGATTATCATTGCCACTTCACGTATTAACCCAACCCTAAACCAAACGCTTACGTTACTCAGTATTGAGTAGAAGCCATGTCGTACTTACGCCTGATACTAAAATATGGGTTCCTTGCAGTGGTCCTGATCCTGGGCTTCATCGGCCTATGTCATCTCTGGGTGGTTTCAACTAGCAGCAACAGCATTTACGAAACCATAGATGACTTACCTACCAATGAAGTAGCCATCGTTCTGGGGACCAGCAAATATGTCAAAGGAGGTAGGGAGAATCTCTTCTTCACCTACCGCATGGATGCCGCAGCCAATCTCTACATCAGCGGAAAAGTCAAACACATAATCATTAGCGGAGATAACCGGGTAAAAAACTACAATGAAACCCGGGATATGAAGAAGGCCCTTCTGGAAAGGGGTGTGCCTGAGGCCGCTATCACTATGGACTATGCCGGATTCCGTACCCTGGATTCCATCATTAGAGCCAGAGATGTTTTCGGTCAGGATAAACTGACGGTCATCTCTCAGAAGTTCCATAACCAGCGTGCCATCTTCATAGCCCAAGCTAATGGCATTGAAGCGGTAGGCTTCAACGCCAAGACAGTCTCTAGCAAGTATGCCCCCAAAACCTATTTACGGGAATACCTAGCCAGAGTAAAAGCCATACTGGATGTCTACATCCTGCATACACAGCCTCACTTTTTAGGTGATCCTATTAAGATTGTGATTTCCTGATGGGGTTTAGGTTGTAACCGGGATCCATTGAGTTGCACTCAGACCCTAACTCCCCACCATTGAAATGGTGGGCTCATTGTAATCAAATGGACCGGCGACTTTAGTCGCTGCAGGTACTACTTGGTCAGAATAGTTGCTCACCCCAAGACGGGATACCGGATAAGGCTCCGGCACATGCTCTTGGACTAGCCCTCGAACAAGCAGGAGCTTGTCCCTTACACAATTGAGGGTTTGAAAGCTCCTCCTTACAAACAAAGAAGTGGCGGACTCCTGTCCTCTATAAGATTCAATTTAAACCTCCAAAGTAGTATAGGCTTGACTTCCTCAGCAGGAAAACGTCTCTTAGTGTGTTCCTACGAGAGAGAATACATCTGTCATGAAAGAAATAGAAGTAAAAATATTGGAGGTCCAGGTAGCGGATATAAAAGAAAAGCTGGAAGCAGCAGGAGCTGTCATATCCTTTGATGATGAGATGAGAGCAGCCTTTTATGATTTCGAAGATGGGAGGATATTTGCTTCTAAAGGAATCCTCAGGCTTAGGCAAGAAGGACCTACCGCTGTTCTCACAAGAAAAGAACTCATTTCCAAGACTGAGGCCAAGGTGATGAAAGAGACAGAAACCGCTGTAGAGGACCCGGATGCCCTGAGAAATATTCTCCAAAGCCTGGGCTTAACACCCGCAAAGGAAACCCACAAACACAGAATTCAGTATGAATGGGAAGGAGTCCATATAGTGATAGACTCTTATAAGGGTCCCCTTGCCCCTATTCCGCCTTTTCTGGAAATAGAAGCGCCAGATCTGGATACTTTATACAGAACAGTTGAAAAACTGGGCTATACAAAGGAGGATTGTAAGAGTTGGGACACAGGGGACTTGATAAAACACTATGGTCTTACATAATTTTCCTTCAGACTTCGTTTACCAATTATGAGAATATTTCTTCTGCTCATTGGAATAGCCGTATTAAACGGAATACATCCATTACACGCCCAAAAGATCAAGCCCTCTGACTACGGCATTTCTTCCAAAAAAGCCCTGAACTTTTTCCTGGAAGGAGAACAGTTTACCCAATGGCGAGACAGAGA
>JBCDBC010001234.1:0-1830 GCA_039184535.1 Bacteroidota bacterium
GACACCTATGACTTTCAGGTGGACCTGGATATAGAACAACTCATGATCCAGGATGAACACTCAGCTGAACAACTGAACCGAATCAAGTCTGCATTTGAAGCGCTGTCTGACCGACAAAAGGAAGCCATCTTTCTGAAGTACTACCAGGATATGGATTATGAAGAGATCGGAGAGGCCATGAACATCAACTACCAGTCTGTGAGGAATCTGGTGTTCAGAGCGGTGAAGAGTTTGAGAGAGCTGCTGTTTTGGAGTTTCATCTTATATTTTTTAGGAAACCTGTGAGTACAGAAAGGAAATTCCCGTCTTATATGAGTAAAAAACATGCAAAAAGGCAGTTTATTATTACTCTTAGGCTTTCTGGGAATAAATTTCACCGCTTGCGAGAAAGAAGAAGAACCCATGAACGTAGTAGATAGCGAGCTAGTGAGTTATTTCAATGCCTTTCAAGAGGAGGCCGCCCTCAGAGGAATAATAGTAGATTATGAGGAGAATCCAGTAGAAGGAAACTTCTCAGATTTTGAGGGAAACATAGCTGGCCAGTGCGCTTACTATTCAGAAGGCCCTCCGGTAGTAAGCATAGACAATGGTTACTGGAGTAGATCTGATACTTATGAAAGAGAATTTGTGGTATTTCATGAATTGGGACATTGTTTCCTGGGAAGACCACACTTAAATACAACACATACAAATGGGACTTGCGTCAGTATGATGAATAGTGGAGAATCAGGATGTATTAATGCATACGGTAGACTGACAAGAGCCCGATATCTGGACGAATTATTTGGTAACAATTAATCCTCATGTATCATGAAGGACCAATACAAAACATATAAGGTAACTGATTTTGCGGCTGATCCATCCTTCATCAATTGGGTAAAGGGTAATGCTCCCCAGGATAAGGCAATGTGGACCACCTGGCTAGCCCAGAATCCGGATAAGATTGAAGAAATCCAGCAGGCAAAAACGCTTGTTCAGGCTATGGTGTTTAAGCAGCCCGAAGTAGGCAGCATAAATACACAGGCTCTGTGGGACAAAATTGATCAGGCTGTGGGTGCAAATACAACTCAGACCACGGTGGAGCCGCCTGCTAAAATGGAGGAAAAGACAGAAGTAGTTATTCCCAAAGCGGAGATTCCTGAAGTTTCGACCAAGGAAGCTACCCGTGAAGCACCTAGAGTTAACCCTTTTAATCCACCTAAAAGGAAGGTTGCCCCCCCTAAAGAAGAAAAGGCTGAAAAGGGTACTAAGGTACTGCCTATTGGAAAAAATAGGTTCTTGATCCCTGGGCTGGGAATAGCTGCGGCAGCAGTCCTATTGGCTATTTTCACCTTTGTTTTCCTCATGCCGGATAACATAAAAATAGAGACCCTCGACTCTATTCACCTAGACTATCCTTTGCCGGACCAGTCCGTAGTTACCCTAAATGCAGCAAGTACCCTGGTACTGGATACAACCAACTGGAGTAGCAACAGAACCTTATTTCTGCAAGGAGAGGCCTTCTTTGAAGTTACTAAGGGGAGCACCTTTAGGGTAAACACAGATCAGGGAGAAGTAAGAGTATTAGGAACTAGTTTTAACGTATTCCAGAGGGAAGCCAGACTGAAAGTGGCCTGCTATACCGGAAAGGTAGAAGTAGCTCACCAAAAGCAGAAGGTCATCCTTAATCCTGAAGAGTATGCGTATCTGGACCTGAAAGGAACCCTCATCAAGGATTCTATCAGAAACAGAAATTCAAATGGCTGGATGGATGATGTGTATTCCTTTAAGGATGAGCCTGTTTCAGAAGCCTTTAAAGAAATTGAAAGACAGTTTGGCGTAACAGTAGTC
>JBCDBC010001235.1:0-1829 GCA_039184535.1 Bacteroidota bacterium
AAGGCATATGCATTCAGTCTGGAAATGGGAAATGAACCCACCCATGATAAAGCTAGTTCACAGTTTTACCTGGGGCTATGCCAAATGGAATTAGGGAGGAAGAAGGAAAGTGAAAAGAATCTGTTAGAGGCCAAAGAGTATTTTCTGACGGCTCCTGTCAGATATGGAGAACAACTGGTCCGGCTGGATACCCTGTTAAGTAGGTGATCAATATAAACGAATTAGCTTACATTATGTATGACTCCTTTCGGGGTCATTGCTTGTATCTGCTTGAACTATAATAATACGATCTCTTCTAGATCTAAATACCTTAACCTTGAAGAGGTTGCATTATTTAGATTTGCAATTATTTAAAAGAATGATCCAGAAAGGATCACACCTAAAGATTAAATCAACCTGGAAGAACCCCTCATGGAGGTGGGATAGAGTGTATGGACTTGTGGGTCAGCGGCCATCTCTGGCGTAGGTGATTCATTTTGAGATCCCAGCTGACCCTTCTGGCAATCCGCAAAAACCCCACTGGGAAGACGATTTGGGAAGCTTTTTATTGATCAATAGCTCACCCAAAGAAAAGGACCCTTCTCTCGAGGAGAAGGATCCCACTAAATAGGTTGAACACCTTACTTATTTTGCTAAGGCAGTATAGATTTCTGTATTACTACCTGGTTTTATCCAAAGCAGATCTTTTTTTCTATCTCCATTGATGTCTAGCATGTGGATGGTGTACTGTGCCCATGTATTTTGGTAGGGACTTTCCTGTTTGACGGGAGAAAAATCATACACTCCGCTGCTGGTGCCCAGGGCAGTATAAATAGTACTAGTGATAACCCCAACCTCTTGGTTGGTCCAGCTTAGGTCATCTATCCCATCTCCGTCTACATCACCTACATAAGTTTGGTAGTAGGTCCAGTCTTGTTGTACCGGGTGGCTTTGCCATCTGGTGGTGGTAAAGGTGCCATCTCCATTACTGAGATTGGCCATTACCCAGTTGGTGTTAGGAGAAGAGAAGTTCGTTCTGGGAAGTCCAGCTCTGGAATAAATGATATCCTTGAGGGTGTTATTATCTGCATTCCCCAGGTAGCCCCTTATGTCATACCATCCTTCAGAATCATCCCATGTTTGAGGGCTAACACTAAAGGTCTCATAATTATTAGAAAGGCCTGTTATCGTATAGTTTCGCTTTTTTAGTTCATTGAATATAAGGTCCTCTCCCCCGCCATTTACATCACCTATGTGTACAGCGTATTCTCCCCAAAAATCCCCAAGACCGGTTCTGGCTCCCAGGGAGGTAGCTGGACTTATGTCTAATCCTTCATTATCCTGACTCAGGTTGGCTACTACTACCATATTAGCGAAGCTGTCATCCAGGAGATTCCAGACTAATTCATCTGCTCCGTCATTATCTACATCTCCTAAGAGTAGGGTATATCTACTCCACTGATCTCCTGTGAAGGTAGTTTGCTCTGAGAATGCCCAGCTATTTCCTCCCTCATTTAGGGTAAAGTAATTTCTATTGTTAGGCCCAAAGGAAGTTCCATCCAGCGTATTCCAAATGATGTCATCCACCTGATCCCCATTTATGTCAGCTATATGTGTTTTGTACACTGACCAGCCTTCAGAAGGTCTTTCGGGATTATCCACCGCAGGCTGAAAATCAAAAGCTCCACTGGCTGTCCCATACCCAATCTTGATTTGGTTGAGATTGCTCCCTTTGTGGTTAAGCAAAATGTCTTCGCTGCCATCTCCATTAAAGTCTCCCGTAAATGTTTCTACCGGAAAGGAGATATCTCCCATTCCTATGGAGGCAGGTGCTACAAAGTCATATACGC
>JBCDBC010001236.1:0-1823 GCA_039184535.1 Bacteroidota bacterium
CCTAAACGTCTACTAAAGCCCTATTTCAATCTATTCCTGAGAAATCATTTCTCTCAATAAGTCTATTGGCATCTCACGCTATTCCTTCTTGCTAAAGCGCTTCTTCAGCTCTAACTCTGTCTGAATAATGGGAAGAAGGATGAGTAGCGCTGTAGCACTTATCTTGAGGATTCTATCTGTAGAGAGCCATCCACTGAAATAGTTCTCAATGAGCCCTAGAGCCAACAAGCCTAATCCGTAATTGATAAATAGTTTAGGAGAATATTGCTGGGCAAAGTCCCAGCGGTCCTGAGACTTCATGGAACTACAGGTGGCGTATCCCCAGAGGTAATTCCTTTTCTTAGCAGGATACTCTTGCATTAGGAAGCCGCTTATGGCATACACTATACCGACCATCATGTAGGAGAAAATTTCCATATTCTTCTGTTTTCTTTATTAGGTTAGTATCTCCTTAAAAGAACTTATTACAGAAATCCCGGCTTTTCTAGAATTTATTCTTCAAAGCTAGCTCTGTTTGGATAATAGGCATAAGGTGGGCTAATACTATCGTAATCCAGATAACCACTTGGCCAAGTATATTTGAAGGTGTGAACAAGTAGATTAGGAGGGCCAAGCCTAATAACATATATCCCCACATAGTCATAGAACGTGCTGAATACGGCTGGGCGAATGCCCATGCTTCAGGGGATTTCATAGACCTTGGAGTTCTGTAGCCGTACCACCCATTAATGTCTTTTGGAGGCCATTTAGCACTGATGATCCCTGCAATCACATAAATAGCCCCATCAAGGAGGGCAATCACAAAATCTACTCTTAATTCCTCCATAACTTTGTTCTATTTACACCATAATTCCTCTTACTTATTTAGGAATTTTGGCAGATGTCTCTTCTGCAAAAGCCTCAACTAACTTATATAAATTCTCCACTTTTTCCGGATACCTCTCAGCTAGATTGATTCGTTCTCCCACATCCTGAGCCAGGTTAAATAGTTGGACACCATCCTTTTGACTTAGCCGTAATTTCCAGTCTCCCTCTCTTACCCCTTCCACGTTGCCTGACCAACCATAGTAGAACACATCTTTATACCTTTCTTCCTTTCCTTGTAACCATGGGAGGAGGTCATATCCATCTATTTCTCTGTCCACAGGGAATTCCCCACCTGCTGCCTTAGCTATGGTTGCAAACAGGTGCATGGTATTAGCAGCTTGGTGGATTAGCTGCCCTCCGGGAATGCTCTCCGGCCAACTGATGATGCCAGGAACCCTAAATCCCCCTTCATATGAAGTTTGCTTAGAGCCTCTTAGGGGTCCTTTACTTCCACCATGCCATAACTCTACTCCATTCTGAAGCATACGGTCGGGAATGTTTAACCAGGGGCCATTATCGCTGGTAAAGATCACCAGGGTATTCTCCCGTAAATTTTTCTCTTTAAGTGTATTCAGAATCTCCCCCATACTCCAGTCCAGCGTTTGAATGACATCACCATATAAGCCCGCTTTCGAACTACCCCTAAGAGAAGGTAAAGTCGCTATGGGTAGATGTGGCATAGAATGGGCCAGATAAAGGAAAAATGGCTTATCCGGCGTGGATTCTTTGATAAAGGAAACTGCTTCCTCTGTATACTTGAGCGTAAGGCTATCCTGCTCAAAGCCTATTTCCTGAATAGCCTTTAGATCCCTGTATAATTCCAGCTTGTAAGAGTCATCCAGCCAGGGACACCAGGGAAGGATCATATCATTGCTGTACAGCAAACCCAAATAGGAATCAAAGCCTCTGCTCGTAGGCATCATTTCAGGCGTGTAATGCCCCAGATGCCATTTGCC
>JBCDBC010001237.1:0-1822 GCA_039184535.1 Bacteroidota bacterium
AACCGTAACTAAGTTACATTTTTTTTAGGAATAGCATATTTATGGACTTTATACACCCCAAAAGATCATTTTGGGGAGGGCGGTTACAGTGTGGATGAAGCCGCTTTTTCCATCATTTCTTCTGCTAACTCTTTTCCCAGGTATGAGTCTATCACAGCATGTAACAAATAAAGGAGTGGAGTAAGGACCACTGCCACGATAAATTTGTAAATATAATTGACCGTGCCTACCGCTAAAAATAGCGAGATATCCCACTTGGGAGGACCTATCACAAAGGCAATGTAAAGGACCACAAAACTGTCAATCAATTGGGAAACCAGAGTGGAACCAGTAGCTCTTAACCAGATTTTAGAGGAGCCTGTAAACTTTCTCAGGTATTGGAAGACACTCACATCTACCAACTGGCCTATTAGAAAGGCTACCAATGAACCGGCTATGATCCATAAGCCCTGGCCCAGAACGTTGGAGAATGCCAACTGCATATCTTCTATGCCTTTTTCCTGGTAAGAGGTTACCCACCAGTCAGCAGGTGCTAACCCTATGGCACCGTATACCATCACAAAGGCATAGGCGATGAGGCCTACAGCCATATAGGATAGTAGCTTAACCCCTCTCTTCCCGAAGTATTCATTGATGATGTCTGTGAGAATAAACACCACAGGCCAGAGGAGTACGCCAGCAGTAAAGTTGAGGGAGCCTACATGACCAAAGATGTTCCAGTCCAGCGGGGCTAAGCCTAATGTCCCTTCTAAGGCAAATATCTTGACTCCAATGAATTCTGCTATGAGGGCGTTAGCCACAAAGAATCCACCTAAAATGACGAAGAGAACATTTTCTTTTTTAAACATACGATAGCTTCAAGGATATCCTACTAAGGTAGATATATCCTGGGAATTGAGAAGGCTTTCTACTTAGAGAAATCTCTGACGTGAAAAATATGTCCTTCTCTGGCTAAGGCTGTGACTGGGAAAACTGCTCTTGCTTCATCCAGCAGAGGCTGTAGATCCTTATATCTGGCAGAATAATGCCCCAGGATTAACCCTCCTACTTCTGCCTGCTTGGCTATCTTTCCCGCATCTTCCGCTGTGCTATGGCAGGTAGCTATGGCTCTATCCTTCAGATTAGTAAGGAAGGTGGCCTCATGATAAAGCAGCCGGGTATGTTTAATATGCTCTATCAGCTCTTCATGATAGCAGGTATCAGAGCAGTAGGCAAAAGAAAGTGGAGGATCTGGTTCCAGAAGGACTTCATCCGGTCCTATGCTCCTACCATCCGGTAAGGAGATGGTATTCCCCTGCTTGAGAAGCGGGAAGTATTCATTAGGAATTTCCAGGGCCTTGGCCTTATAGAAATCAAACTTGGGTCGCTTGTTAATTTCTTCAAACCTGAAGCCTCTACAGAAAATCTTATGCTCTAAGGGAAGTAGGCGCACCTGATAGCGTTTGCGCTCATAAATGATGTCCCCAGGCTGAAACTCTTCCGTAGGAATAAACTCCAGCGGATAATTCAGGTAACTCTGCGTTTGGGCAAAGATGAGATCCAGCACTTCCTGTAAACCTGAGGGCCCAAATAAGGTAAGTGGGGTCGTACGCTCATACATACTAAGCGTATTTAATAGACCAGGCAATCCCAGGATGTGATCTCCGTGAAGATGGGAAATGAAAATGGCGTCTAGCCGAGCAAGCTTAACTCTGTATTTTAGGAGCTGCATCTGGGTCCCTTCTCCACAATCTACCAAGTGGTGGCGGTCATTAATGGTGACAACCTGAGCAGATGGTAGACGAGAATGGGTAGGGATGGCAGAGCTAGTCCCTAAAATCTG
>JBCDBC010001238.1:0-1817 GCA_039184535.1 Bacteroidota bacterium
TCAAATTATAAGTTATGGTTTGGCAGAAAGCTGTTGGCTAGCTTTCATAAGAAAATTCAAATCAAATTCCATCATCTTTCGGGCAGGATCTGGGCCATCAGGTCCCTTGATCCGGAAATCATCTACTACATTCAGTTCAAAGGAAGCACTTACCAACAGGAGGGGATTTCCCGCTTCTTCTAGCACAGGCGTGAGTTGAGCTACTACTTCTACCTCCTCCTTTCTCCGCATCAGCTCGAAGGTTCCCTTAACTCTTAAAGGAAGTGTTTCCCCAAAGGCTATTTCTTCCACTGGGACCTCACTACTAAACTCAAAGGAGGAATTCGGGAAGCGATAAGCTTTTACATACTTATTCAGGACATTGTAATCAAAGCTTTCCATGCCCATGGTCAGGCTTTGCATGTCAGCTATAAACTGCCCTTGTAAGCTCTTTGTATTGGCATCCCAGTTCAGGCTACCATCTATCTTTCTGATCTCCCCTACATATCTGTCCAGAGGCGCCCGAAAGCGAAATTGAACGATAGGAATGTCCTCTTCTAACGCTTGGCCAAAGATCCATGAAGCTGGGAGTTCGGGTGCTTCTTGAAAAGAAGCCAAGGACTTCTGATCTGCTTTGGGTAATGCTAAGCCTAGTTCTTCCCAGCTCTTTACCGCTACTTCATCAGAGACCGGAGAAAATGCATCTCCAATCTGAGAAGCCGTCATAGCCTTTAGAACTTCTTGTTCAAACGTACTCGCAACTTCCTTTAGAGAGGCTAGCGGCCGGCCGAAATTGCTATAAATGGGGTCCTTACAACTGTATTGAGAATAGATCTCCATGGATAGCCACAGCTTGCCATCTTTCTGGAAATAAGGATGTATGTCCAGGTAAAACTGTCTGTCTGTTCGGCTTAGGTTAACAGTCTTTGTAATGGAGAATTGCTGAAAATTCTCCTCCAACTCAGAGATTAGGTTGTTCTTCCATTCCGGTTCATTGAATCCTGTAGGAAGCTTCCCTCGCACATCGGTTAGCTTCAAAGGTGCTACTATTTGGGTCCTCCCATTCTTCCAGACAAATACCTTTTCCAGTTGAATATTAGCTTTCTTCTGTGGCACTACCCTACTCGTCCGGATGAAATTTTCTATGGTAGAGAACTCCATATACCTGCTGGCATAGGTAGATCTACCCTTGGCATTTTGATAGATAATGGCTGGGGTAGCTGTAATTCCTGCTGGAAGGCCTTCCCCTATTCCTCGCTTCTCTAGCTGAATCCCTTTCTCCTCAGCATAAGCTTGAACCTTAGGAAGGGTATTCTCCAGAAAGTGCTGATCTGCCTCTTGGTAAAAGACGATTAGCTGCTGCTCCTGGGCTAGCAAGACTTGAGAACATAAGGCCCACATGAGACAAAGTACGTATGTATGAATTCTATTCATAAAAATATCTATCTACGGAATTAGCTATAGTACATACCCCTTCCGGCAGGAAGTGTTAACGCATTCAACTTATGGTATGCATGTGATGGTAGGACTGTAAGTACTAAAAAGACCGCAGCCTAGTAGACAGGAATGCACGGGATATGTAAAATGATGTAAAAAGGGGGATACTGAATATCAATCAAATTGGACTTCCTTATTTAATCAGGTCTAACTTAGGTTTAATCCCACTTTCAGGTCCAAAAAATGGAGAAATTAGGACTTATCTTATATCTCATTTCCCAAAAAACGCATTTTGTGGACATGAAAATCTTCTCATGACCACAAAATGGCTAAGATTGGATCTGAGTCACGAACTTTTCTCTTGACAAGCAGGCTACACTCCCCTTCCTTTTCCCCACCAA
>JBCDBC010001239.1:0-1814 GCA_039184535.1 Bacteroidota bacterium
GATCAAAGGGGTGTAGGGCATCTGCCTGACCTTCATACCAGGCGTGCTTGACATGCTCCATCACCTGCTTGTGATCAGCTTCATAATACTGCTTTCCATCATAGAACCCTGCAGGGCTGATCACTGCCTGATTTCTCGTCTCTATGGTAGGATTCTGGTAAAGGTCTTTGTGTAGGTAAGTTCCCCAGGCTAGGTACTTTCCTACGCCCTGCCCAAAGGTATCCAAACCAAATTCCAGGCTGGCGCGGATAAATAATCCGAGATCCGAGTTTCTCTGAGACTCATTCTCCTCTACCCATGCCATGAGGTCATCCCAGCTCTTGATTTCCAGGTATCTTTCTATGGAACATCCCAGCCATACACTTTCCAGCCAGTCATTTTTAAAGTGTGTCATGATGGCATGTGCTCTGGTGATGTCCTTAAGGGTAGGGGCACACATAACGCCTCCAGGTACCATGTAACTGGAGTGTGGCCACTGACCCCCAAATAGGGCATAAACCTCTACCGGACGCCCAGAGGCTGTTACTCCTTTCTGGAAAGAAGTCCCTACGTAAGCAGCAAATCTTTTCACTACCTCCTGATATAGGGGCTTGTTGGCAAATTTTTTATTCGCCATATCGGTGGCGAAGATGGCATAGAACCATCTGGGGATACTCTGAATAGTTTCAGTTGCTTGACCTATAGCTCTGAGAAGCAGAGCATTAGGAGGAAGTTTGGTTCCCCATGCTGTGTCCAGGGCTGAAGAAGCACAGTACAAGTGTGAACCTCCACAGATACCGCAGGCTCGCGGAGTGACTATTAGTCCAGACTGTGGATCTTTTCCAACCAGGATTTTTTCAAATCCTCTATACATAGCAGCTTGAGTATGCGCTCTGGTTACCACTCCATCCTGCATATAGACCTTCACGTCCAGGTCCCCTTCCACTCTCCCTACTGGAGAAATATTGAGTTCTTTTATTTGGGCCATTGTTAAAAGTATTGATAAGTTTATCAGGCCAAGCTCAAAGGGCTGGCAAAAAATATATTATTATCTATCGTATGGGTTATTTTGAGTTGCCGTATGCGTTAGCTGATTCCGGTGCACCAGTAACTTTCCCTATACCTGCTTTGAAGTAGTAAGCTAACTTACTTTCTCCAGGAGGCGTTTCCTTAGGTAGGAAGCCTAGATATTTCATGGTTTTAAATACGCTCCCTTTCTTAAGATCATGATGTGGGAAGCCAGGTTCTGTGCATCCCAGACATGGATGGTTGGCACGTGTTTTACTATTCTGTCTGTTCCAGAGAATTCTGTTACAGCTGGCATGCGTCATAGGTCCTCTACACCCTACCTCATAAAAGAGACAGCCGCCCCTTTTTCCGAAATGTCCGTCTATCTTCTCAGAGAAAGCCACTGCATTGGTACATCCGTTTTGGACAAAGTCAGAGAAGAATGTCTTAGGTCTGTGATAATCATCAATCAGGACATCTCCTATTCTCCCGACAGATATGGCTACCAGTATTTGGGTAATCCAGTCAGGGTGGGCAGGGCATCCAGGAATATTGATGACTGGAAGTCCTCCTTTTGAAACAAAGTCAGGTCCGAGGAATCCCCCTTTTTGTCTTTTGTGGAATTGCATTCCAGTAGACTCAGATGGGTTAGGGGGGACAGCTGGTATGCCTCCATAAGTAGCGCAGTCCCCAATAGCTACTACAAACTGAGCAGCATCTGATAATTCTCTTACCCAGTCCATCATAGGTCTGTCTGAGAAATAGTTCATTTTCCCGGTTCCGTTAGGTCCCTGAACAATACTGCCTTCAAAAACGAAAATGTCTAA
>JBCDBC010001240.1:0-1810 GCA_039184535.1 Bacteroidota bacterium
ACCCAAGATGTCCTGGATTTCCTGATGGAGTACGGAGATAAGAGCTTGGGTAAAAAGACGGTTCTTTGTAAAGATACTCCTGCCTTTATCGCTAACAGGGTAGGGGTGTATGCTATGGCCAAGGTATTTCCACTAGCTAAAGAGCTGGATCTTACCATAGAAGAAATAGATAAACTATCCGGTCCAGCTACCGGGAAGCCCAAAACAGGAACCTTCCGCCTAAGTGATTTGGTAGGGCTTGATACTACTTATCATGTAATGAACGGGCTTAAGGAACACTGTAAGGATGATGAAGAACATGCCTTTTTTGATGCACCGGAGTATGTGCAGAAGATGGTGGAAAGCAAAATGCTGGGTGATAAAACCAGAGGAGGTTTCTACAAAAAGACCAAAACGCCTGAAGGAAAAAGAGCTATTCTCTCTCTAGACCTGAATACCCTGGAGTATAGAGAAAAGATGAAAGTAGACCTTCCCAGCTTGAAGGCTACCAAAAATATATCTGACCTGGGCAAGAGATTGAAAACCTTCTTCGAAGCTGAAGACAAAGGTGGACAGTTTGTAAAGAAGCTGAGTGTAGCCCTTTTTGCTTACGCCTCTAATCGTATTCCTGAAATTGCTGATCACCTCTACCAGATAGATGATGCCATCAAGGCAGGATTTGGATGGGACAAGGGAATTTTCGAGACCTGGGAAATGGTGGGGATCGACTATGGACTATCTTTCTTTGAGGGAGAGAATGTAAAAGCAGGCGCCTGGATACAGGAGATGCTGGATGCAGGACACACTTCTTTCTACCGTGTTCAGAATGGCGTAAGACAGTACTACGACATAGACGCTAAAAGCTACAAGGATATTCCTGGTGCTGCTTCTTTCATTATCCTGGAGCACATTAAGGAAGACAAGACTGTTTGGTCTAATGCAGAATGTTCTCTCATAGACCTGGGAGACGGCATACTGAACATAGAGTTCCATTCTAAAATGAACTCACTGGGTGAAGGCGTAATCAAAGGCATTCACCACAGTTTAGATTATGCTGAAAAAAATAATTACGAAGGAGTAGTCATCGCCAATGAAGGTCAGAACTTCTCTGTAGGAGCTAACCTGATGTTTATGATGATGCTGGCTGCTCAGCAGGAGTGGGATGAACTGAATGTGGCTATTGCGCATTTCCAGAACACCTCCATGCGTTTGAGAACATCTCCCTTCCCGGTAATTGCTGCGCCGCATGCTATGGCACTAGGAGGTGGATGTGAATTCTCCATGCACGCTGATAAAGTGGTGGCTGCTGCTGAGACTTACATAGGATTGGTAGAAGTAGGCGTAGGACTCATCCCTGGAGGAGGTGGAACCAAGGAATTTGTGTTGAGAGCTTCTGAAAAGTATAAGGAGCCTGGCGTTTCCGGAAACACTGTCCTAATGGATTACCTCATGAACATTTCTACCGCCAAAGTAGCGGGATCTGCTTTCGAGGCCATGGAAATGGACATTCTCCAACCAAAAGATAAAATTGTCGTTAATGCAGAAAGGAGAATTATTACGGCCAAAGAAGAAGTCTTGAATATGACTAAGGCCGGATATACCGCTCCTACTCCACGCACTGACATTCCTGTACTGGGAAGAAATACGTTGGGAACCTTCTATGCGGGTATTTCAGGTATGCAGTTTGGCCACTATGCCTCTCCACATGATGCTTTGATTGCCAAAAAGATTGCCTACGTACTTTGTGGAGGAGACCTTTCAGGTGAAGACAACCTGGTTTCAGAACAATACTTACTGGATATAGAAAGAGAAGCATTCCTGAGTCTGCTAG
>JBCDBC010001241.1:0-1806 GCA_039184535.1 Bacteroidota bacterium
CGCGTGCACGGAATAGCTGAGCTTTCACTGTACCTAAGGGAATTTGTAGCTCCTTAGCTACTTCCTCATAAGATAGCTCTTTGAAGTACCTGAGTTCTACTAGTATTCTGTATTTCTCTGGTAATCTGTCAATGGCCATATTCAGGTACTGCTTTCTCTGCTTCTTCAACATACGATCATTAGGATCCAGGTCATCATCCCTCACATCAAAGCGCATACTGCTTCCATCATCTCCTTCCACAGATTGGTCAATGGAAACCGTCTGAACACGCTTCTTCCTAATAAAGTCTATACAGTTGTTTGTCGCTATCCTGAAAAGCCAGGTAGAGAAAGCATATTTAGAGTCAAATTTTTCAATTGAGTTAAATGCTTTTGCAAAGGCCTCCTGTGTCAAATCCTCAGCATCATCAGGATTCTTGACCATTTTCAGCAGCATATAGTAGACTGACTTCCTATACTTTGCCAGTAAGGACTCAAATGCCTTATTATCCCCCTTTTTGGCGGCAGCTACAAGAACTCGGTCTTCTTCAGTATTTTTAGAAGTTTTTGGTTTTATTTCTTCCATTCGGGAGTTAGAATTAAACCCATAGGGACGATCAGGAGGTAGTAAAGAAATATTCCTAGGTCCAAAATCGGATAAAGCGGTAGGATGTTAGAACGGGGTATTTTTTTCCGCATCACATACCAACCTGCACCGCACACAATAAGTCTACATATATATAACGTAAAGACGGCGCTTACTGTTAACCCAAGCATTAAAGTTAAGAGAATTCCCATATAAAACCACATCTGACTTAGATGAAAAACGGCTAATAACACTTTTGAACTAAGGCTGTAGGAGGGACTGGCACTTACATGCCTGCGTTTTTGCTGAAACCATGAGGAGAAGGACCTTTTGGGAATGGAAATAGTATAGCTTTCTGGACTAATCATACAGCTCGTAGTTGCTTTTTGGGCATAGGCGTTTACCAATAAGTCATCATCTCCGGATAGTTTATGCGCTACCCCTTTGAACCCTTCATTATCCAAAAAGAAGGATTTCCTATAGGCCAGATTTCTTCCTACGGCCATGTAGGGAAAGCCCAAACTGGCAGCTCCTATATATTGAAATGCAGTAAACAGGGTCTCATACTGAATGAGGCTGTTCAAGAGTCCTTTCTCCTTCTCATATAATCCCAGTCCAAGTACTAGCTCATGCTTATGCGCGTGTCTACTGATTTCCACCAGCCAATTATCTCCCATTCTGCAATCTGCATCTGTAAAGGCAAGGAGTTCATATTGGGCTTGCTGTATCCCTTGGGTAATAGCCCATTTCTTGGGGCTCCATCCGTCCGGTACCTCCACAACGGAGATGATTCTCAAGCGCGGATCTTTTTCCTGAATCTGTTGGGCTATGGAAAAAGAATCATCCGTGCACCTATCTAATAGGAGAATAAGTTCAAAGGAAGCATAATTTTGTCCCAGTACATCATGAAGCAGTCTAGGCAGGTTAGGCGCTTCATTACGAGCAGCTATGATGACACTGATGGGAACAACTTTATGCGTTGAGGCATCATGTGTTTGTATAGTCTTCCATCCTAAAACTAAGCCCCAAAACATCAGGCAGTAAATGAAAGCTGCTAATCCCGTAGAATACAGGACTAGCAGACTGATATGTTCGGGGGTAAAAAAAATCT
This sequence comes from Bacteroidota bacterium, assembly GCA_039184535.1. Lineage (GTDB taxonomy): Bacteria > Bacteroidota > Bacteroidia > J057 > J057 > JBCBKZ01. The sequence continues at coordinate 1,677 of JBCDBC010001241.1, forward strand.
TTATTCAGAATTGGGAGGATCAAGGGCAACCTGTTCTTGGTTTCCTGGAAACTTATAATGACCCAGGATAGCCGCATGATCCGAATGATTATTTTCTATGACATTGTGAGTGAGTACCTCAACATTATCA
>JBCDBC010001242.1:0-1782 GCA_039184535.1 Bacteroidota bacterium
CTGAAGTTTGGGTGATTCATGGCTTATTCAAATACTATGACACCTTTAGCATTTTTTCCGGTTAACATATCCTCCAGACCTTGACCCAGCTCTTGAAGATGGTATTCTCGAGTAATCATTTCATCCAGTTTCAATTTTCCGCTCTGATACAGGCTAAAGAGTTTAGGAAAATCTATCTGGGGTCTACATTTTCCATAAAGGGGATTGATGTATATTTTATCCCACTCAAATAGGCGCATGTCTATGGTGATTTCTTCTTCTATTCCGCTTACCTGGATGGCAGTTCCTGCATTTCGAATCATATTTAAAGGTGCTGCCCCAAGTGCGGGAATAGCTGTACACTCAAAAGCATAGTCAGCTCCTCTCCCATGGAACATAGCTTTCACCTTTTGGGCTAAGTTATCTAAGTTGTTATCTGTCTTTTCTGCGAGAATGGTATCAGTTGCCCCAAACTGTTTCGCTAACTCCAGCTTATTGGTATTGATATCTACCGCAATGACATGCGCAGCCCCGGATAGGCTAGCTGCTTGAATGACATTTAATCCTACTCCTCCACAGCCCAAAACAACTACTGAACTCCCTGCCTGCACATTAGCTACATTTACAACTGATCCATAACCAGTCATAACGCCACAACTGATGATGCTGGCAGCAGAAAAATTGGAAAGACCTTCTTGGATCTTTACTACAGCAGATTCTTTTACAAGTACGAGTTCGCTTAAGGTTCCCAGGTTAAAAGCTCTTTCTATAGGCTTATCTTTCCACTGAGTACTCGTTATGGTAGCATGACCTGGGGTGTAGCCATTTCCACCTGCTACTACCGGAGAATGATTTTCACATATGTGTTGGTTCCCTTCCTGGCATTGGAAACATTTCATACAGGGGGTAGCCCAGTTCAGGATGACAGAATCTTCCTTTTGTAAGCCTACTACTGATTCTCCTATTTCTTCTATTATTCCTGCTCCTTCATGGCCCATGACTACAGCTTTGCCCCAGGAGAGAGAGTCGTAATCTGTGTGACATAAGCCAGCTGCTTTCATTCTTACTAAAACCTCATCAGGTCCGGGGGGAGAGATGCTAAGCTGATCCAATACAAACTCTCCTTTTCCAGTTGCAATAGCTGCAAGTGATTGTTTCTTCGTACCCATTAGCTATAGTCCTTATTGTGAATTCTAATAGGAAGTACGGTAAAAAGGAGACATGAAAGAGGTTCAATTATTTCAATTAATGTCAGTATTTTGTCTTTGGTTTTAGGTTTATGATTGAATAAAGACAAAAAAGTGATGAAATGACGCCGGTATTCGAGCAAGTCCCTTTAGATCCTGGCAGTGAGATTACCGCATTCTTATATGACGAAGATGCTTTCTATGCTCCTTGGCATTATCACCCGGAATGTGAACTGACCTGTATTTTAGAAGGGCAGGGGATGAGATATGTCGGTAATCACTTGGGCGCCTTTGAAGCATTCGATCTGGTTTTGTTAAAGGGAAATCTGCCTCATTATTGGAAGAATACCTCAAACGCAGGAAGGGCAAAATCCATTGTGATCCAGTGGGAAGAAAAAATCATTCCCACTATAAAGGATCTTCAGGCCATTAGGGAGTTAATCAAATTGGCTGGTAGAGGCATTCGGTTCTCTAGTCGAGTTTGTAAAGAGGTCCTCCCAGCACTAACAAAGCTTACTGATAAGGGAGAAAATACCTACATCAGCTTACTGGAAATTCTGTCAATTTTATCTAAAGAAAAGGAGATGGATCTATTAGCAGGTGAGGCCTTTCTAAG
>JBCDBC010001243.1:0-1778 GCA_039184535.1 Bacteroidota bacterium
GCTGCTCTGATCAGTCCCGAACCCAACGGGCCGGAAAGTTAATGGATGTCTCAGAGCTGAAAAATAAGCAGGTCATCATAGATGGTTATAATTTGCTGATCTCAGTGGAGAGTGCCCTCTCAGGTGGCATCATCATAGACTGTAGAGATGATACCTTCCGTGATTTGGCGAGTGTACATTCTACCTATCGTACAGTCGCTGAGACACGGCCTGCCATCAACCTTATAGGGGAACAGTTGGAGTCCTTGTGTATATCAAGTGCTTACTGGTTATTAGATGCTCCTATTTCTAATAGTGGCAGATTGAAGCACCTCATGGAAGACATAGCCCAAGAAAAAGGCTTTCAGTGGCAGATAGAATTAGATAATAGTCCTGACAAACGTATCAAAGAGGAGAAAGAATCCGTAGCTATTACTTCAGACGGACAGATTTTGGATCATGTAGATACCTGGACTAATTTGCATCGTCATATCATTGAAGGATTGTCTGAATCCCAGATCATTCAACTGAAGGGGATAGGGCGGTAGAGGATAGAAAGGCTTTCCACATAAGGTCGCTGAGGTTCTCGAAGTGACATGGTTTGAGGAACAATTAGTGTCTTCGAGGGTCTCAGACACCTTGAAAGGGAAAGTATTCAAAATTCAATCATTCTCTCATTCAAAACTCAAAATTCATTCATTTAGCATTCAAAATTAGCTCATAGCTATGCAAAAATATACTTGGTTTTTCTCTCTTAAAGAGGCCCTCACAACAGAAGCCGAAGCCAAACTGGCAGAAACCTTTGAGGCGTTCTTGGCTCAGTGGAAATCTCATGGCACACCCGTAAACGGAAGCATAGAGATTAAGTACAGCCGATTTGTAATCGTTCAGGCTGACCCTAATGATGACAGACCTTCTGGTTGTTCTATAGATAATCTGAAGCGTACTGTGGGAGAGATCCTCCAGCATTTCTCACTGGAAACTGTGGATCATGCCTATGTGTGGTACAGAGACCAGGAGAAGACCATTCAGTCTACCCACTTCAGTAAGCTAGCTAAGCTGGTAGAATCAGGAGAATTGCAGGCTGATACCTCCATATTTGATCATACTCTTTCTAACTCGGATGATTTATCTAAGTGGGAAGTAAGCTTGCAGGATAGCTGGCTTAAGCGCTTTTTGAAGACTTCTCCTACTTCCTAGCCTTGTAGGTATAATTCGTTCTGAATGGCGGGCACCATAAAGTGGAGGAAATGCTCTATCATTTGAAGGGTGTTTTCCTTATTTACGCACTTTCTACCCCGCACATCGCATAAGGAAAAGATGCCTAGCAGCCTCAGATCTACTCGCGTAGCTAGCGCTTTGTACCCATCTACAGACTGTTTCTTCAGCCCCCAACGTAGCGGAATGTGATGCCACCTGATCAGGTCTAGTATGACTTTTTTCTGGCTGGGAAGGATGTCTTTCTTTTCTCGGAGAATTTCTCTGGCTATGTTGACTCCGGCCATCTCATGTCCGGGAGAGCGCCATCTGCCATTTTCCCATTTGGTAACTACGGGTTTTCCTATGTCATGCAGGACGGCAGTCCAGTAAAGGATGGTTCTTTCTTCTTCCGTGAGAAAATGCTGTTCAACATAGGCAAGTACTTCAGCAACTACCAGGCAGGTATGCTCATACACATTTCCCTCAGCGTGGAAACGCGGGTTTTGTTCCGTTTCCTTCAACCGTTGGATATATACAGCAGGTAGGGGTAGGTTTTGAACTACTGAAACCATAAATTTTTCTCACCTTATCATCTCCGA
>JBCDBC010001244.1:0-1775 GCA_039184535.1 Bacteroidota bacterium
GTACTAAATCTTATTTTGTAGGAATTAGCTGCAACATTTCTTTCTATTTCCACTCAGTAAGATGATGAACTAGCCGTAAGGACAAGACATGCCTTGTCCCAACCAAACCACTGAACATATGATCGCGAGAATTTGGCATGGAAGGACGCTTTTCACGCATTATGAGGAATACACTGATTTCATGAAAGAGGTAGCTATTCCGGATTACCAACAAACAGAAGGGTTCGTGAAGTTGTCCTTTCTCAGAAGAATAGAAGGAGAGGTAGCTCACTTCACCTTAATCACCTATTGGGAGAATTTGGAAGTCATTAAGAACTTTGCGGGAGAAGACTATGAAAAGGCTAAGTATTACCCTAGGGATAAAGAATATCTGCTAGAGTTTGAAGAAAAGGTTATCCATCATGAAGTGTTCGCGGAAGTATAAAGATGAAATGATAGATTCACTCTGCCTAGTAAATTCTTTGAAGAAAAGTGTGATCCTTTCTGGATCATTTTCAAATTAATACTTTAACACTAAATAATGGAATCTCTTCAAGGTCCTTATTTTTCTATCTCGAAGAGATTAAACTATTATTAGTCCTGTAGACAGGTATCATTGACCCTGAAGGGTGTCAAACGAAAGGTAAGTTTGTTAATCATTCAACTCTCTTCAAGGTTTACATCATTCTCAAGTATGAAGCCCAGGCCTTATCTTCTATCTTTTCTTTTCTGCTTTTCAAGTATGATCGGGCTAGTTTCTGGGCAAACTTCTCTGGAATCCAGCTTCGCACAAATTGGGGACAGGCTGCAAGCCACCTTAGGCGTAAATGCCTTACACATGGAAAGTGGAGAGAGCATTTCCTTCAACGGAGACAAACGCTTTCCCATGCAAAGCGTCTACAAGTTCCCCATAGCCATGGTCATGCTCCATAAGGTGGACATAGGAGAATTCTCATTGGAAGATTCTATCTGGATAGATCCAAGTGAGTACATCCCGCAAGCAGGCCACAGTCCTATACGAAACAAATACCCTGGCGGCGTCAGTCTCCCTTTACGAGAAATCCTGGAATACAATGTATCTGGCAGTGATGGAACAGCTTGTGATGTACTCCTAAGACTGTTAGGGGGAACTGAAAAGGTGGAAGAGGAAATCCACAAGCTGGAAGTGAAGCAGATCGCTATCTCCACAACAGAAATGGTCCAAGTAGCGCAGGACACCATCCAATACCAAAACTGGTCTACACCCGAAGCCATGAGTCAGCTCTTCCAGGTCTTTCTTGAAGAAGATTATCTATCACCAGAGAGTAAAGAACTACTGCTGGACTTTATGCTCGTCTCTAATAAGTGGTTTGACAAACGGATCAAAGGCCTACTTCCCAAAGGGACCGTAGTAGCTCACAAAACCGGTACCGCCAGAACCTATGACGGCTTATGCAGAGCCACCAATGACGCAGGCATCATCTACCTACCGGATGGAACGCACTTGGCTATATCTGTTTTTCTGATGGACTCCTATGATTCTCAGGAAGAAAGAGAAAGGGCGATAGCTAAGGTAGCCAGAGCAGCTTATGAATATTGGAATGAAGCTAAATCAAAACCTTGATCTCAAAACCCGTTCAGAATTCTTTCTAGAATTCATGCGAGCGTATTTCTTACGCCGATGGGGTGAATTAGCATGTATTTCGCCCATTTCAAATGATAGATTAAGTCTAGAAGTGCAAAAATTTAAACGTTTAATTTCTCTGATTTAATTATACTTAAACATTGATTTTTTTTCAAAATAAACATATTTTCTA
>JBCDBC010001245.1:0-1774 GCA_039184535.1 Bacteroidota bacterium
AATTTACACAAGCAGAAACAATTTGTATAATAAAAAGTGAGGAATAGTATAAATAATTGTAGTCTGGGCAGCATTTTGAAGGAAAGAAGCAACTTCAAGACGAATAGTAGGGTAGGAAGGGAATAATTTATGTCCAATTCCTAACCCTTTCTTTTCATATGATTTACTTACCTAGTAGAGGGGATCTTCTTTGCCTGCCATAGCAGCCTGCCAACTCTGTCCGAAGTTGATGGCTTCCAGTACTGCCATAGACAGACGATTCTCCAGTTCACCAAATTTCTGCTGGTAATCTTCTATGCTGTACTGAATGACTTCCAGGGCTTCCTTTCTTCCGTAGGTGTGGGTGATTTCACAACGTTTCTGTTCTTCCCCCGGCATTTCCTTATAGGTAAGGAAGTAGTGCTTCAAGCGAGACACAATGGAGGAAGGAACCTCATTGATGTCTTTCCATTCCTGATATACCTCATCCCCTTTAAGGACAGCTATGATCTTATCATCAGCCTCGCCCCCATCTAACATTCTGAACCCACCTATGGGTATAGCCTGTACTAAAATGTCTCCATGCGTGATGTCTCTTTCCGTCAACACACAAATATCTATGGGGTCTCCATCTCCTACTATACCCGTTCTCCCAGTCTTGTCCATACAATACTGAGCTACCTTGTCAGCACAATAGGTTTGAGGGATAAATCCATATAAAGCAGGGACTATATTGGAGAATTTTTGAGGCCTATCTACTTTCAAGTATCCGGTTTTCTTATCTACCTCATACTTAACTGTATCGGAAGGGACTACCTCTATAAAGCTGGTTACTGTTTCGGGAGCATTTTCGCCAATCTGAACCCCATGCCAAGGATGAGACTTATACCTAAGCCCGATAAGGTTCCACATTCTTCCCAACGTATTACTTTTCATACAAATCCTGAAATAAGTTAATGTAGTATATCAATAATGATTCTTCAATTTACGAAGCAACAATGGGAGTTTTCAGCACTATTTTCAAGTTCTTCCCTGAGAATCGTTTGTTTCGCTCATTGAATGGATAATAATAGGGAAGATTTCGTGTTTACGTAACATTAGGAAAACCCTACCTACTGTATCAGTTTCTTGAAATTTAACATAAACTCATAGCGGAAGGTTCTAATTCAGTAAAAAAATCATGAGATAATAGCTAAATAGACAGCTATGAGACATATAGATCTCCTGAAAGTGATGATGTTTGTTCTATCTTTAGGGAACTTATCATGTATAGACTCAACAAACCTTCTTATTACCTCTTAGTAGCCACACTTTGCTTAATAGTGTTTCCTGCCTCAGTGCAAGGGCAGCTGGAGACATTCTTCACAAAGTCAGATGCTTTTTTTAAGGCATATGTAACGGATGGAAAGGTCCAGTATGAGAGACTGGCCAATACCACTGCGCTGGATGACCTCATTAAGCAAGTGGAGGAAACTTCCTTACTATCTCAGGGAGAGGCCTCCGTAAAGGCCTTTTACATAAATGCTTATAATCTCCTGGTGATTAAGGGGGCCCTTTCAGACTATCCCCTTAGCTCAGTTCAGGATATTCCTAACTTCTTTGATAAGAAAGACTATATAGTCGCTGGAGCTAGAGTGAGCCTTAACCAGTTGGAGAAAGGTATTCTCTTTCCAAATTTTCCTGATCCCCGTCTTCATTTTGTGCTTGTGTGTGGAGCCTTAGGATGTCCACCTATTACTGATTTTGCCTATTTGCCAGAAACGCTGGATCAGCAACTGGATCAGCAAACCAGACT
>JBCDBC010001246.1:0-1774 GCA_039184535.1 Bacteroidota bacterium
GGGTATATCAGGAAGTTCAGGACTATAACACCAAGCGTACCAGATGCTATAGAGGCCTCGTCCAACCAGAAGGTTCTGAGCCTGTCATCAATGGCTACAGAATGAAAAGGAGGTACAAACTGAACCCTGAGCGTATTTTCAAGAATGCTTTACGTTCCTTTGAAGAAAAAGGATTTTCTATACTCGTCAATGAGCATCCTGTAAATGATCCTAATCAGCAAATAGAAATAGGGACAGAAACAAGGCTCAGTTTTCTGTGCGCAAACAATTAACAAATGTAGCGATAGTAGGTGCGGCTGCCATTCTTTGATGGCAGCCGTTACTATTTTGAATCTTGTACACACATTTTACGTAATCAAGCAAACAACTCTTGACTTAACTCAGTCTCTACTACCTGAAGCAGCACACTTAATGTTAATAAAGATAATTCTTTCCGTGCAGGAGTTGCTTCATAAAAAACCCATCAAACCTTAATAGTTTTCTTAATTTGCTCAGCATTAAGCATTATTTATGTCCGGATTGTTAATATGGGCGGTAGTCTTTTTGTTCTCTTTGGCCACATTAATTTTTGCAGCAGACTTCTTCATTAAGGCTTCAGAAAACCTGGGGATACATCTAGGGATACCTGCCTTCATTGTGGGAGTAACGCTTGTAGCCATAGGTACTTCCTTGCCTGAGCTGGTTACTTCTGCCCTTGCTGTAGCAGAGGGGGTGCCGGACTTAGTATTAGGGAATGTAGTAGGCTCAAATATAGCTAACCTCTGCCTGGTCCTGGGTATGATGGGAATCATTGCCAGAAGAATAGAACTGAACTTTAATATCATGAAGGTAGATCTCCCTATGATGATGGGGGCTACTCTCTTATTAATAGTGTTTGTTTGGAATGGCACATTCTCCAAGCTTGAAGCCATCATCTTCCTACTGGCTATCATTAGCTATCTGGGAGTCATCTTTTTCCAGAATAAACCTAAAAACTTGGAGGGGGATAGAGAAGATGTCCCTCCCTTTAACTGGACACAACCACTGGTACTAGTCATAAGTGGAATATTCATCTACTTCTCTGCCAAGTGGAATGTAGAGTCCATTAAAAATCTGGCTGATATCTTGTCTATAGGCACAGAATACATTGCTCAGACCGCAGTAGCCTTTGGGACTTCTCTACCGGAACTTGTGGTTTCCATCATGGCCCTCAAAAATAACAATGCGGATATAGCCGTAGGGAACATCCTCGGATCCAATATCTTCAACATTTTTGCCGTCATGGGTTTACCTAGACTGATGGGTCTGGTAACGGTTCCTGAATCTATGCTGGGAACTGCCATCCCTGTCCTGTTGGTGGTTACCATAGTGGCCTTTTTTATCTTCAGAGATAAAATCATTAAGGCCTGGGAAGGTTGGATACTGATTTCGATTTACGCTATGTACGTAGGAAGTCTGGTAATAGGGACCTAGTTACGATCATAATAATACTGATCGCCTGGCATATTTTTGGGAATTTCCACTACTGAAGGAACTACCAAAGCCTGACGGAAAAATCCTCTCACTTCTCTCACGAATAAATCTGCTTCTTCTTTCCTCAGGAAATTACCCATTCTTACTCTGTAAGTAGGATTAGAGTGAGTGATACGGGTTTTCAGGTGGCTGTACAGCCTTAGTGCTTTGGCCTGTGCAGCTGTAGCACCACTTCTGCTGGCTCCCATATATACCTGGATTTTATATCCCTGAGCGGTTTTGGTGCGCGCATTGATAAGCTTATGCTTTTCTATCATCTGAC
>JBCDBC010001247.1:0-1758 GCA_039184535.1 Bacteroidota bacterium
CTAACTCAGGTGTATACATAATCCATTGATAAGAGCTTGAATATACGAATATTAGCTTAGTCGGGTTAGTGCCAATAGCCGAAACATCGTGCCAAAGTAAGGGAAAAAGCTCCTTAGTGTGCTATTCCAGGCCATCCAGGACCTCTTTAAGTTCTGCCAGCGTGCTCACTCCCTTATCCTTCGTGTACCAGATCTGTAGCCGAGCCTGGAAATCTACATAGGGTTCATCACTCGGATCTGCCTTATAGGCCATCACCAGGTCCTGTGCCTCAGCCGCTCTTGGGCCCCATGTTCCTGCTACTTCTCCACTTTCTTTTTCTATGATGATGAGCTTAGGAATAGAACGGGTTCCATTAGTAAGGAAGGCATCCATCAGTTCGGGATTTTCGTCTCGGAGTACGGTCAGCATCTGAATGTTTTCGGTCTGTTGAGAAAGCGCATTGAGGATAGGGAGAGACTGGGCAGCGTCTCCACACCATGATTCCGTAATAACCAGCCAGATGTAGGACTTCTCGAGTCCCCTCAGAGTTGGAAGAATGTCTGGTAAGAGGCGGAAGGTTTTGTCCAGCCGCTTCATGCGCTGAGCATTCAAGCCTGTGAAGTAGATCAAATCTTCCTTCTGTTCCGGTCCGGAAGTTTTTCCTTCTTCTTTCAGCTTATCCACCCATTCTCTGTAAGCTTGGTAGTTAATTCCCTTGTCTATGTACGTTTGTAGGTTCATCCCATAAAGATGGGGCTTTTATATGGTATTTATTAGTCAGAAATAAGACAGGAATTATTCGTTGACGTCATCTCAGTGGGCTTGAGGGGAATGGCCTGTAGAGTCGGCCGAGATATTGGAAATATTATTTTGCCAGAGTTGCGCTAGATACCGGATGACTCACATCCCATACCCAGAAGGCCCTCCGGCATGACGGATCATTTTTATCGATTTAGATACATTACCCGCGGAATTGGAAGCTTAAACATAAATCAACATTCAAAATTCAGCATTCAGTATTCAAAATTCTCTTAATATTAGAACAAATAATCGCGAACCATCACCACATGCTCATCCATCATATCCGCAACGCGACCATGATTATAGAGGCCAATGATCAGGTCATTCTCATAGATCCTTTTCTGGGGCCTAAAGGGCAGTTATCTCCTCTGGCCTTTTTCCGCTTTAAAGCCAGAAGAAATCCTATGGTTCCCTTGCCGGAGAATACAAATAGCTTGTTGAAGAAGGTAACCCACTGTTTGATTACCCATAATCATCCCGACCATCTGGATAAGGTAGGTATCAGCTTTTTACGTGAGAATAATATACCGGTCTACTGTAGCGTGAAGGATGAGACTACCTTTAGAAAGAAAGGCCTCAGAGTAGTACAGACTGTAAGTTATTGGCAAAAAACGCCCTTTATGGGAGGAACTGTAGAAGGAATTCCCGCCAGACATGGCTATGGTTTCATTGCTGGGCCTATGGGAAACGTGATGGGCTACCACATAATGCTACCAGATCAACCTTCCATCTACCTGGCTTCAGATACCATCTACACAGAAGATGTCCACAGGATGCTGGCAGAGTACAAGCCTGACATTGCTGTCTTTCCGGCTGGTTCCGCTCAGTTTGACCTCTTCCAACCCCTCATGATGCATATGGAGGACATTCTCAAGTTCATAGAATTAGCACCCGGACTAGCTATAGCCAATCATTTGGAGGCGGTAAACCATTGCCCCACTACCAGGGAAAGCTTGAGGAAAACTCTTGCTGAAAAA
>JBCDBC010001248.1:0-1750 GCA_039184535.1 Bacteroidota bacterium
CAAAAATGAAGGGTTTATAGGGCAAAACATAAATAACTGGGGCCTTACTTATGGGGCTTCTACCTACATAGTGCTAGAGGAAGGAGTAGATCCTCTCAGCCTTCATTCACCTATCAGGGAAATGTATGATTTGCATGTTAATGATCCTGAGGATCCAGAAATAGCTTACGCAGAACTTCAGCCATTATCAGATATTCATACTAATGTCAATGTGGACGGGGGAGGGAGTATGGTGATGGCAATCAACCCTTCTGTTTTATGGTTCTTTGGAGGTATCAGCATTGGGGTATTACTCTTAGCGTGTTTCAATTTTATTAATCTCTCCACTGCCCAAGCCATTACACGTACAAAGGAGGTTGGAGTGAGAAAGGTGATTGGAGCAGGGAGGAAGCAGCTTATCAATCAGTTTTTATTAGAGGCTTTTGTTCTGATTGGTATCTCTACCATACTGGCTGTAGGACTTACCCATTTGGTCTTACCAGAGGTGAATACTTTGATTAAGAAGGATATCGAAATTTCTTTGATTTATCAGATGGAATTCATTGGATTGACTATTTTATGTCTGATAGTGATAGGTCTATTCTCAGGTTGGTATCCAGCCTGGCTAACCGCTAAGATTCAACCTGCCATTGCTGTAAAGTCAAGTTTCTCTTCTAGTGATCATGCTTCTAATTGGTTAAGAAGAGCCTTGGTCGTCGCTCAATTTTCCTTATCCGCCGGACTCTTACTGGCCATGCTGATCATGTCCAGGCAGATGAAGTATTTCCATGAAATGAACCTGGGCTTTGATAAGGAGAACATACTTTCGTTTAAGCTGCCTGAAGCTGATAAGAAAACGCTCATGGAGACTGAGTTATCCAGTATTTCAGAAATTCAGCAAATAACATTCGCCTTAGGTTCTCCTGCAGGGAATGATACCTGGACTACTATCATGCACAGAACTAGTCTCAATGAACCAGACAGGCAAAATGTAAGAATGATATGGGTTGACGAATCCTACCAACAACTCTTCGGGCTAGAAATATTGGAGGGAAGGTTTGTAAGCATTTCGGATACTTCCTTTATCAGCAGTACCATTCCAGAGGAAGACCAGGTTCCTAAAGTAGTGGTTAATGAAACCCTGGTAAAAAAGATGGGATTAGGAACTGCTAAAGAAGCGCTCGGTAAAAGGATTTTGACAGGTGTCAATAACTGGAAAGTGGAAGTGGTAGGCGTAATGAAGGACTTTAACATCTCTTCTCTTCACCATGAGATCATGCCACTTATGATGGGTGTATACCCTAAGTACCAGGATGAAGCTAGTATTAAGCTTGCCAGTAACATTGATCTTCCTGCTACCCTAAAAAAGATAGAAGCTGCCTACACCACTGCTTTTCCCAAGAGTATTTACCAGTTTGATTTTTTAGATGATAAGATAGAGAGATACTACGAATCTGAAAGCAGGCTCTTTAGCTTATTTAGGATATTCTCATGGCTAGCTATGCTGATATCGTGTCTAGGTCTTTGGGGCTTGGCTACCTTTGCTACTATTCAGCGCACTAAAGAAATCGGGATTAGAAAGGTATTAGGGGCCAGTTCCTCTATGCTAGTGGGATTACTTTCAAGAGACTTCTTTCTCATGGTGGGGGTTTCTTTTCTGCTAGGTGCTCCAATAGCATGGTACGGTATGCAAGGATGGCTTCAGAATTTTGCCTATCAGATTCCTGTGCACTGGACCATATTCGCTTTGTCGGCTATATCCATCTTGCTG
>JBCDBC010001249.1:0-1749 GCA_039184535.1 Bacteroidota bacterium
ATGTAGAGAGAAAGTACATTTCTTAATCATTTTACGGGTATGAGAATCCCAACCATTTCCGGCATTATAGATAGGAGGATCTTAATCAACTATAAGGTAGACAGGGATATCTTAACCCATTATTTACCTACTCCATTCCGCCCTAAGCTGGTAAATGGCTACGGAATAGCGGGTATTTGCCTCATTCGTCTCAAGCATATTAGGCCAAAGGGATTACCTAAATCAGTGGGTATTGGCTCTGAGAATGGGGCACATAGAATAGCGGTAGAATGGACAGAAAATGGACAGGCCCGTGAAGGGGTGTACATTCCAAGACGAGATACTTCTTCAAGATTAAATGCCTTAGCTGGAGGGAATATCTTTCCAGGCGTTCATCATCTGGCTAACTTTAAAGTGGTAGAGAAAGTAGGGAGCTATGAAGTTGCTTTCACTAGTGAGGATGAAACTTATCTATCCATCAAGGCACAGGAAAATCCTCACTGGCCAGAGAAGAGTATATTCGATGATCTTAGTTGTGCCTCAACATTTTTTGAAAAAGGGTCTTGTGGCTATTCTCCCACTCGTAATGGAAAGGGATTTGATGGGCTTAAACTAAAAACCTATAACTGGCAAGTCTCCTCGCTAACTGTCCAAGAAGTACGTTCCAGCTTTTTTGAGGATGAAACCTGCTTTCCTAAAGGATCTGTTCAGTTTGACCATGCTTTGTTGATGAAAGATATTCATCATGAATGGAGGGGACTGACTACCTATCCCATTCCTGCGTAATATTTCATTGTAATTAAGACTTAATTATTTCCCATTGTCATCACCTGCTTTACAGTCCAAGGACGTAACAAAAAACCTTAACAGATGAATAAACCTACCGTAATCGCACTAAGCATTAGCCAAACCCACACCTTCAGCAAGTACAATTGTGAAAGCATCAATCTACTCAAGGGGCTGGGTGTAGAAGGAGATGCCCATATGGGGAAAACTGTCAAACATAGGTCACGAGTCAGAAGAGATCCTACCCAACCCAACCTTAGGCAGGTACACCTTATTCATGCTGAGCTGTTTGATGAACTAGCCGAGAAAGGATTCACGGTAAAGCCAGGACAAATAGGCGAAAACATCACCACCCGAGGCATAGATTTATTGGGCTTACCCAGAGATACCATTCTTTCTATAGGCGCTACTGCCAAAATCCAGGTTACTGGATTACGAAATCCCTGCAACCAATTGAATGGTCTTCAGGAAGGGCTCTTGAAAGCTGTCCTTGACAAAGATGAAAATGGAGAGATCATACGTAAGTCTGGCATCATGGGCATAGTCCTGGAAGGAGGAGAAGTGAAGCTGGGAGATGAGATACAAGTGGAGTTGCCTGAAGGGGAGTTTGTGAAGTTAGAGAGGGTGTAAAGGAAAATTGAAAGCCAGGAATTCACTAATAAACACTAATTGCTATTCGTGAATTCGTGGCTTATGCTATCAACTTATTAGGATCAGTCCGACTTAGACACCCAATCTTCGCTTTTACTTAGCATTTCTCTGATCCACTGCTTTAACGTGGTACCTACAACAAAGTAATTGAACTGCTTGATGAAGGTATGCTCAGCCCCATCTGCTATTAGGCTTTTGAATCGTTCCAGATAAGCTTCATGTAAGTCAGCCATCACGTTCAGGAGGTATTCTTCATGGGGAGATCCGCAGCTTACTGTTCCCGCTGATATTATCTCTTCTTGCTTAGCACTAATGTATAGTCTTCTATTCCCG
>JBCDBC010001250.1:0-1747 GCA_039184535.1 Bacteroidota bacterium
TAGGTAAAGCTTAGGTTTTATGAACTCTTTCCTAATGCTTAAAGAACCAGACCAGAAAACATCAATGCTAACTGCCTCACTACTCCCATGGCGATTTTCAGCTATAACAGATACCACACAATTCTCAGGAGGGATTTCTATGCTTGTCTGTAGATCCGTATTTCTAGCAAAACTTCCTCTTTGAGTAGAAACAGGTCTTCCATTTATCTGTATAATAAGACGTGTAATGTCCTCTTCATTAGGCGAGTTAATAAGGTAAGAGATATCTAAAGAGGTTTGATCTACCTTGGCGCCATTAGCCGGATAAGTAATTTGTACAGAGGGAGGAAGTTCGCTCAGAATGCTTGGCGCGGGTACATTTCTAGACTTATGAGCTTCCTGATTAGCTAGTGTTACGGCTTCTTCCTCATCCAGTGTCTCCAAAATTAAGTTTATCACATCAGGTCGGTAGAAGTTAAGACGGAAGCGTGAGATAGGATAATAGAGTGCTTCCTTATCCAAGCCCTGATTAACATGCCATCCGATTAATTCTTCTCCTCCAGGGGACGCATCGTAATAGCCGGAAGGTGTCCATAGTACCCATCTCTTCTTATCAGCATGTAAGAAAAAAGTTAAGAGCAAGCCCCCATCTTCCATTCTGAACCAACGGATAGTTCCATCTGCAAAGGCACCGATAACCATTTTTCCGTTTCCTGTGATTTTTACGGCCCATACGGCAGCTTGTATTTGGGTAGACCAAATTTGTTGGTTGTGTTCATTCAAAGAGTAAAGTGCATAGTCGGCCCCTAAAACGTACTGTGAGCCTGAATCCGAAATATCCACTGATAAAGCCCGCTCGTAGTGGGTGAGTATGTTTAATAGTTCCCCATTGACCTTGGGTTCCCTAGTGATATTCCAGTCTGTGAGTTGGATGTTAGCAGTTTGATCTTGATAATGCGGGTAATCAGCCTCTTTCTCCAGCAATACTCTATCAGCAAAATCGAAGCATAAAGGAGATTCATCTAAAGGGGTGAACCCTAGGCTTGTTCCATCCTCATTGGCTCTTAAGTGGGTCTTGTTAGTTGAATTGTACCCATTGGTTTCAGAAGTTTGGAAGACTCTTTTTTCTCCTGTATCGGGATTTAATATTCCCCAGTCAGGATTATAGCCACAGTATAAAATATGACCGTTAGGTAAGGATTGGATATTTTGAACTATGTTTGTGGAGGCATCATGATCTATATACTTCCCTTTTCCCTCTTGCTCCCAAATCCGAATTTGATACCACCATTTATCTGAGTGTTTACAAAGAAATCCTCCTGATACCAGATACCTACCATCAGAGGTGAAAGCAACTTTATTTAATCTTCTATTGACCTGAACAGCTTCAGTAATATCAGGAGAATATAAGTAAGTCAAATCATTGGCGTCCAAGACTGAAATGGTACAGCTATCATAGTAACCTATTGCTAATTTGCTGCCGTCAGCTGAGAAGGATACTGAAAATGGCTCTTTACCACCGGGGGCTTTTACTTTTTGTGCAAGTGTGTAGGGGCTAGTATGGGAAGAGGGATCTACCCTGTCATACAATCGAATAAATCCTGCATCGGATACAACTGCTAGTGCTCCCAGAGGAGAAAAAGCTAAGCCGAAAGAGGCATTTTCGTATTTATCATCTTCTTGAATTTGTCGATAAGGGTTTGTGCTAAATATGACTATTCCTTTACTGCTTCCTCTAGCTGCGGCCAGAAACTGTCCATCTTGTGAA
>JBCDBC010001251.1:0-1743 GCA_039184535.1 Bacteroidota bacterium
CATCTTTTTTTAGGTACAAGTGAACCTTCCCGCTACATAAGGGTAAAATGCTATGTACGGATGAACATGGATATACACTTATATCAACAATTAACTGATGAGCGACTGGTCTCCCTGATTAATGATGGAGATGAGGAGGCTTGTTCAGAGTTGTATGCTAGGTACAGCCAACGTATGCTCATGTATTTCTTCAGGATGCTGAATTACAATGAAGAAAAGGCGCAGGATTTCCTGCATGACCTCTTCATTAAGGTGATTGAAAAGGCTTCTCTCTTTGATGGGCAAAGAAGATTCTCCACCTGGTTGTACACAGTGGCTTCAAATATGTGTAAGAATGAGTATAGAAGTAGGGAAGTGAGAAAGATTCTCGCATATACGGGTCAGCCCATAGAAAAGGTAGATGAGGATGAACACAGCCTGGATGATATTCTCCAGATGAAACAGTTCGGAAGTTGCCTACAGGAGGAACTACACCAGCTAAATGAAATCCATAGAGAAGTAGTCATCCTCAGGTATCAGGAAGAATTAAGCATTAAAGAGATCAGCCAGGTAATGGCCTGCACAGAAGGGACGGTAAAATCAAGGATTTTTTATGCGCTTAAAAAATTGGCCGCTTGTCTGAAAGCATTTAAACCGGAGCATTAATCAGGAAGTATGGAAAAAGAGAATAAAACACCCACCACCATGTTGGATCTTGAATACTTACTCAGGACTATGCCTTTTGAACGGCTCACTCCTGAAATGCAGAGCGAGGTGCTGAAAGAGGTCTCAGAAGAAGAGTATGGGCTTATGCGCCAAACCATTCTCAAGAGTACAAGCTGCTTCCAAAAAGTAGAAGGACAGCTTAGGCCTGATCCAGCTATTCTTTCAGACCTGAGCCTACGGGTAACTAAGAAGAAGAAAGGGGCCTGGGATAAGATTAGGTATATTTTTACCTACCCTATTCCTGCTTATCAGGCAGCTGCTGCCATCGTATTTTTGGGTATTGGCTTGAACTTTATGGACACCACCTCCCATACCACTGCTATCAATGGGGCAGAGTATAATATGATCGTAGATACAGCCTTTATTCCTGCCAATTCAGTTTCTTTTGACATGGCTGGGGAAGACTCCGTGTACAAGATGGTAAGTCCCAGGGATTAGTCGCCAAAGCAGACGCCTACTC
The DNA here is from genome assembly GCA_039184535.1 of Bacteroidota bacterium. Lineage (GTDB taxonomy): Bacteria > Bacteroidota > Bacteroidia > J057 > J057 > JBCBKZ01. The sequence goes on from JBCDBC010001251.1 coordinate 1,166, forward strand.
CACGGGCAGCCTGGATGAGATAGGAATCAGGAGAGACATAATTATAGTCCTCCGTAGCGTCTTTTAGAGAAACATCTATGATGCTGTTATTCTTAAATGAAACCATTCTCCCATACTTCTTTTCCAGCACCAGCTCAAATGCTCTTACACCAAACTGAGTAGCCAGTACTCTGTCAAAGGCAGTAGGAATCCCCCCACGCTGAATGTGCCCAAGTACAGTTACTCTCGAGGTTTCTATACAGCCTGCCAGCCTAAGTTCTTCCTGTAACTGGAAGCCTATTCCTCCTAATCTCTTGTGTTGGTATCCGGCTTCCTGACTGGCGGTGGAAACCGCTGATCCGTCTTTGGGATGAGCTCCCTCAGCTATGACTATGTTCACAAAACCGCGTCCGTTTACATAACGCTCAGATATACGGTCTACGATAGCGGAAATGTCATAAGGAATTTCTGGAATCAGGCATACCTCAGCCCCTCCTGCCAGAGCAGTGTGCAGGGCTATCCAACCGGCAGATCTACCCATCACTTCCAGTATCATGACCCTGCTATGGCTGGCAGCCGTAGTCACTAGCTTATCTACG
>JBCDBC010001252.1:0-1732 GCA_039184535.1 Bacteroidota bacterium
ACTGTGAAAAGATGGCTGTCATAGATAAAATTACCTATTCCTTTCAAACCCTCTAATACCTCCCTCTCATAGGTCAAATGATTTTATATGTCATTACACATTCTCACGGCTATATCTCCTCTTGATGGAAGATACCATAGCAAATTAGCCTCACTCGGGCAGTACTACTCTGAATTTGCCCTGATCAAGTACAGAGTATGGGTAGAGGTAGTTTACGTGATAGACTTATGTGAAACGGGCTTGAGACCGCTTTCTCCTTTAACAGAGGAAGAAAAGAGTTACCTGAATGATCTTGTTGAGAATTTCTCTCTTAAGGACGCTGAGCGGGTTAAAGAAATAGAATCCATCACTAACCATGATGTTAAGGCTGTAGAGTACTTTCTCAAAGAAGCTATCCAGGCTTCCGGTCTTAAGGGACTAGAAGAGAAGAAGGAGTTTATCCATTTCGGGCTTACGTCTCAGGACATCAATAATACGGCCATTCCACTTATGCTGAAGGAGGGCTTACATCAGGAAGTGATTCCTACCCTAAACCAACTACTGGATCTGCTTAGGGAGAAAGCCCAAGACTGGAAAGATGTCCCTATGTTAGCCAGAACCCACGGACAGGTAGCTACTCCTACTGCTATGGGAAAGGAAATAGCGGTATTTATCAGTCGGCTGGAAGAACAACTAGCTGAGCTTCAGAATATGTCCTTCCCCGCCAAGTTTGGGGGGGCCACCGGGAACCTGAACGCGCATTATGTTACCTACCCTGATTATGATTGGAACCAGTTTGCAAAGACCTTACTGGAAGAAAAACTAGGCCTCAGGCGTTCCATCCCTACTACTCAGATAGAGCATTATGATGGATTAAGTAGGGTATTTGATAGCCTCAAAAGAATCAACACCATCTTAATAGATCTTTGTCAGGATGTATGGCTGTATGTGAGTAGAGACTACTTTCTGCAGAAGAAGATTAAAGGAGAAGTGGGCTCTTCTACCATGCCTCATAAGATAAACCCTATAGACTTTGAAAATGCGGAGGGGAATTGTGGTCTGTCCACAGCCATGCTGGAGTTTTTATCAAGAAAGCTTCCGGTATCCAGGCTTCAACGAGACTTAACAGACTCCACCGTACTCAGGAATATAGGAGTAGGGGTTGGATACGCATACTTAGCGTATAAGTCCATTATCAAAGGGCTGAACAAGCTAACCATTAATAAAGCAGTGGTTGAAGGAGAGCTGGAAGCCAACTGGATCATTCTGGCAGAAGCTGTCCAGACTATTCTGAGAAGAGAGCAGTTTGATCAGCCCTATGAGGTGCTGAAAGCTTTTACTCAAGGGAAACAAAGTCTCAATCAGGAAGACTACCTGCAGTTTGTGCAGGGCCTGGATGTATCTGCTGAGGTGAAAGAGGAGCTGAGCTCTTTAAGTCCTTCTACCTACATTGGCAATGCCATGGACTGGCCGGCTTAACCCAAATCAAGTCCTCCGTAATAAGCTGTATCTATGTTTTTCCTCGCCTTCACAAAATAGGTAATCTGACCTACGTGATAGGAAAAGTGCTCCACCACATGCACTAAAATAGCTATGCCGTTCTCTTGGAATGTCTGTACATCATGTTCCCTAAGAAGGCATTCGGGTTGAATAGAATCTATACAGACTATCAGTTCCTTCTCTAATGCGTCTAACTGGAGATGGCCCTCATGGCAGGGTGCAAACGGAGGGTGATAGACGTCTCTGGCGATGG
>JBCDBC010001253.1:0-1729 GCA_039184535.1 Bacteroidota bacterium
ATATTAGAAAGAGAAAGGGGGTTGTAGAGGATACCCAAAGGGTTATGGAGGGTGGTAAACTTAGCTTCTACTAACTTATGACCTATCATTTCAGCGAAACAGGAACCCAAACAAAGTATAGGTCTTTGGTAGGTTAATACCCCTTTTTGGGGTGCTATTATGACCTTAGTCTGGAGCTCCATAGCAGCAATAAGCTAAATTTTTGTTAAAACGAAACAGCCGAACCAACAACCCAATTGAATTATTCGTAGTTGGGTAAACGATATTCTCTTATCTTTACTCTATGAATGTCCGCAAATTCTCTTTTCTAGTTCTGATTTTTCTTCCCTTCTTAGCCATGGGGCAGATCACTCCAGGACCAGGACCGGGTCCCCAACAGATTTATCAGCTTTCCGGTATGATCATCAGCGAGACATCAGAGTCTGCTATCCCCTATGTGACTGTTCGCGTAAATAATACCCGTAGAGGGGTAGTCAGTAACTCAGAAGGCTTTTATAGTATCCCTGTAACTGAAAATGACACTCTCTATTTTAATCACGTAGGTTTCCACCCAGCCTCTTTTGTGATTAGGGATTACATCAGAACCTACTCCGTTTCTTCTCAGTACATCTATGCAGTGAACTATATGCGTGAGGATACCCTCACCTTAAATCCTGTAGTCATTTTCCCTTACAATACACCTGAAGAGATTAAGACGGCTGTAGTGAACATGGACATACTTGAGAATACCCCGGAATCCTTTGCCAGAGCTAATCTGGATCCTACTGTCATGGACGCCATCATTAAGACTCTGCCCGTGGATGGTGATGAGAGACTCATGGTGGGAAGGCAGATGTACTATGACTACTACCAGAACAAAAATATTCTACCTACAGCCGGCTTAAATCCGCTTGCTGCTATGAGGCTACTTCAATACGTAGTAGAGAAATCCAAAAAACGTAAAAACAAAGACCTTAACTACTGGGAATAGATTTATGAGTTCCTCCTTCATTGATAAGCTGGCCTGGATAGAAATCAAAGACAATAAGATCCTTACTACCAGGTCTAGAGGTAAAGATGTATACTATATCCCTGGCGGTAAAAGAGACCCTGGCGAAAATGATGCTGAGGCATTAGTCAGAGAAGTGCAGGAAGAATTGAGTGTGAATCTGATTCCTATGAGCATCAGGTATATGGGTGTCTTCTCTGCACAAGCACACGGGAAGAAAGAGCCTGTAGATGTAAAGATGAGTTGTTACTTTGGTGAGTATGAGGGTGATCTGTCTCCTGCCTCGGAGATAGAAGAAATGCGCTGGCTTAGTTATGAAGAGAAAGAATTAACCTCCTTTGTGGATCACAAAATATTTGACTGGCTCTATGCTCGAGGAATGCTGAGCTAGTCCGCATTTGCACTCTTCAAAAGCGCATCCAAAATGACTTTTAGATAGAGAAAGAGAGATACTCGTGTGGCGGATTTCTTGACTACCTCCTGCTCCCGTTCAAAGACTGCTTCTATCAAGTATTTCAAAAGTTCTGGCTCATCATAAGTCCCCAATAGGGAGGTAAAGTCTAGCTTATTCTCCTCATGGTCTTCTCCCTCCATTTTCTCCAGTACTTCAATATTCTCTTCCCTAAGGCTTTCCAGCTCATCTGGAGAAACTTCATCCAGCTCATATTCTGCCTGAAGTAGATACCAAATAAAGAGCCCTTCATCCAGCAATAATTCTGCTTCCTCATCCCTAAGGTTCTC
>JBCDBC010001254.1:0-1723 GCA_039184535.1 Bacteroidota bacterium
CTCATCATTCATAGGACCTATAGGCCGAATGATGAGTCCCCTGTCCTTACAGTGGTAGTAAATTCGTTTGGAGATTCTCACATCATCATCAAAATAGGCTTTTGTCTCCTTGTTAGCCACATTTTCCAGGCATAACATATAATGGCTTCCCCTAACCTCCCCAACTATGGGATATTCCTCCAGTTGTTTGAGGGAATCTTGGAAATAAGGTCCCCACTGCTGTACATGTTCGCAGAACTTTTCTCTTTGGAGAATCTCGATATTTCTCAAGCCTACAGCACATCCCAATGCATGCCCGGAGTAGGTAAATCCGTGAGAAAAATAAGGGTTATCTTTTTTAGGTCTACTGATCACCTCATGGATCTCATCAGAAATCATGGTGGCACCAAGAGGGATGTATCCCGAAGAAAGTCCCTTGGCCAAGACGAGAATGTCCGGCACTATTCCAAACTTCTCTTCAGAAGCTATCATATGCCCTAGTCTGCCAAAGGCGGTAACTACCTCATCCGATATGTAGAGCATTCCATATTTCTTACAGACGTCCCAGCTTCTTTTATGATAGCCTTCAGGCGGTACGATTACTCCCCCGGCTCCCATTATAGGTTCTGCAATAAAGCAGGCTACTTTATCAGGTCCCAGTTCCAGAATTTTCTGCTCCAGTTCTTCTATCAGATGATCACAAAAGGCAGCTTCGCTCATTCCCTCTGGCCTGTGATAAGGATAAGGAGCCGACACATAGTGTACCAGATTAGGCACCATATCAAATCCCACATGGGTAGACTGAATTCCTGTCAGGGTATGGGCGAGATAGGTACTTCCATGATAGCCCAGATCTCTGGAGATCACCAGCTTTTTCTCACGCTTTCCTAGCTGATTAAAGTAATAGTGGACGATTTTAATGGCAGTATCATTAGCCATTGACCCACCTGTCCCATAGAACACATGGTTGAGGGGTTCTGGACAGATTTCAGCCAACTTAGCGGCTAACTCTGCTGCAGGCGGAGAAGAGGCATCCTCAAATGTGTTATAGTAAGCCAGCTTGGCTGCCTGCTCCGCCATGAGATGGGCGATCTCCTCATTTCCATGCCCTATGTTCACACACCAAAGTCCGGCTATGCCATCTATGTATTCCTTTCCTTCAGAATCATAAATGAAGTGATCCTTGCCTGAGGCATATATGACTGAGCCTTCCTTCTGGAAGACATTATAGTTGGCGTAGGGATGGATAAAGTGGTCTTTATCCTTTTCCCAAAGTTGCTGAGTTTGTGGAGACGACATATATTATTTGCGAATTTCCGATATAATTATGCAGAATTTACACTTTAATTCTATGTTTTTGCAAAAAAAGCAGAAAAAGCGTAAGCTAGGGCATGGAGACGACTTCTATAAGCTTAGATAAGGTAGATGTAGATATTCTCAGGCACCTGCAAGAAGATGGTAGAAAATCCTTGACGGATATTGCTGAGGAAATGCAGGTATCAGTAAGTACCATACGTAACAGACTGAAAAGATTAACAGATGAAGGAATCCTCCATATCATAGGCTGGGCAGATCCTGTGAAAACGGGCTTTCATGCCTACGCAAGAATCACCATAGATGTAAAGCCTACCTCTCTCATTAGGGAAGTAGCTGAGCAACTAAGCAGCATACGAGAAGTAAGTTTTCTTGCCATTACTTCTGGCCCCTATGACCTGGAAATCAATCTGCTTTGTAAGGATAATGC
>JBCDBC010001255.1:0-1714 GCA_039184535.1 Bacteroidota bacterium
ACTCATTCAAAATTCTCTCATTAACAAAGGACAACTCTCGCATACATGAAAGATATACTCAATCACTTATTTGAACATCATACCTTGAGCCATGAAGAGGCCAGAGGGATACTCACCAAGATTGCCCAGGGAGGGCAGTATACGCCCTCACAGGTAGCGGCTTTCCTCACCGTTTTCAACATGAGGAGCATTACCGTGGAGGAGTTAAGTGGATTTAGGGATGCCATGCTGGAACTCTGTGTGAAGGTAGATCTATCGGAATTTGATCCCATAGACCTTTGCGGGACGGGGGGCGACAGAAAGGATACCTTTAACATATCCACCCTTTCTTCCTTTGTGACGGCTGGGGCTGGGGTGAAGGTAGCCAAGCATGGAAACTATGGGGTTTCTTCTGTGTCGGGTTCATCTAATGTGATCGAGTCTTTTGGATATACCTTCTCCAATGATGCTGACAGGATTAAGCGGAGCATAGATAAGGCGGGGATTTGTTTTCTACATGCCCCTCTCTTTCATCCGGCCATGAAAAATGTAGGTCCCATCCGTAGGGAGTTGGGGGTAAAGACCTTCTTCAATATGTTAGGCCCTATGGTGAATCCCGCCTTCGTGAAAAGACAGCTGGTGGGGGTCTTTAGTCTGGAGCTAGCCCGACTGTACGGCTATCTTTTCCAACAGACAGATAAGACCTTTGCCATTTTGCATGCCCTGGATGGGTATGATGAGATTTCTCTTACTGGACCTGCTAAAGTTCTTTCTGCAGAAGGAGAAACTCTTGTGGACCCTCAGGCGTTAGGATTACACACCCAAACAGCGGCCTCCCTTTCAGGAGGAAAGACCGTAGAAGATGCAGCTAAGATCTTTATGGCAGCTTTGGAGAATAAAGCTACTGAGCCGCAAAAAGAGGTGGTACTTGCTAACTCCGCCATGGCCATCAGATGTGCACGTCCAGCTTACAGCCTGGAAGATGCAGTAGGTGCTGCCCGGGAGTCCATGGAATCTGGCTCTGCCCTTAAGGCCTTTCAAACATTCTTAGCCAACTGATAGCATGAATATATTAGATAAAATCATCGCCCATAAACGCAAAGAGGTAGCCCATCAGAAGGAGCTCTATCCCACCAAATTGCTGGAGGAAAGCATCTTCTTTGACACGCCTTGTGTGCCTATGACGGACTACATTCAGCGTGAGGAAAAGAGTGGGATCATTGCTGAAATCAAACGGAAGTCTCCCTCCAAGGGGAATATTCACCCTTATGTATCCGTAGAGAGAACTTCCATTGGCTATATGCAGGCAGGAGCGTCAGCCTTATCAGTACTCACTGATACCTTCTTCTTCGGAGGCAAGAATGATGACCTGACCCTGGCGAGGAGAATGAACTACTGTCCTATTCTCAGGAAGGACTTCATCATAGAAGAATACCAAATAGTAGAAGCACGCTCCATAGGAGCAGATGTCATCTTACTGATTACTGCTGTGCTGGAGCCTAAGCAATTAGCACGATTGGCCAGCTTCGCTCAGTCGCTAGGACTACAGGTATTGATGGAAGTGCATGACGAGGAGGAGCTGTCAAAAAACCTCAATCCTCATGTGAATCTGGTGGGTGTGAACAACCGCAACCTGAAGACTTTCGAAGTAAACATACAGACAGCCGCCTCTCTCAGTACGCTTATCCCAAATGAGTTTGTAAAGGTAGCTGAGAGTGGAATCAATGGACCTGAG
>JBCDBC010001256.1:0-1711 GCA_039184535.1 Bacteroidota bacterium
ATAACCATAGAAGGAATTCGGGCGGGCCATTCTGTTGAATCCATGCTCAAGCTCATAGACCAGCTCTTCCCGAAATACATAGCCAATGCTGCCACCAATGTTAAGGCCTTCTTGGCTAATCCTGTGAAGTACGTACTGAATCCACCGGTAGAGGTGCTTTAGGAACTTTGTGTTCCATTTAAATCAAACTAGCTTGGGGTTTAAACCCCAAGCTAGTTTGATTTTTATCCTGGCCCCGCTTCCGATCCTATATCTATTCTCAACAAACCCCTAAAAGCATCTTTGGCAGTACTTCCTTCATAAAGTACTTTGTAGACAGACTTAGCTATGGGCATATTTAAGTCATACTTCTCGGCCAATTGCATCACTACCTTAGCAGTTTTGACCCCTTCCGCTACCTCTGCCATGTCTTCTATGATCTCTCCTATATTTCGTCCAAGGCCTAGCTGGTGGCCCACGGTTCTGTTTCTACTTTTCTCACTAGAACAGGTAGCTACCAAATCCCCCATGCCAGCCAATCCCGCGAAGGTAGTGGGCTGCCCGCCCATAGCAACGCCTAAGCGGGTGAGTTCTGCCAATCCTCTGGTGATAATGGCGGCCCGGGTGTTTTCCCCTGCTCCGCTCCCATCTCCCATACCCGCAGCTATGGCGATGATGTTCTTTAAAGCACCCCCTAATTCGCAGCCAATGACGTCTTCATTGGTGTAGACCCTGAATAGGCCTGTCTTAAATACCTTCTGCAATCTTTTGGCTATGGTATCATCTACCATGGCAATTACACTTGCCGCTGCTTGTCCAATGATGATCTCCTTGGCCAGGTTAGGCCCAGTGAGGACTCCGGCAGGATGCCCTTCCATTTCTGCTTCTATGACCTCAGTCATTCGCATCATGGTACCCACTTCCAGTCCTTTGGAAAGGCTGATGATGGGTACCCATGGCCTGATAAAAGGTCGTGCGTCTTTCAGTACCTGTCGAAAAAACTGGGCAGGAATCCCCATCACAATCACATCCGCATCCTCTACGGTTTCCTTGATGGAACTATAGGCTTTTAAAGAAGGGGTAAGATCAGCTCCGGGAAGGTATTTCTCATTTCGGTGATGCTGATTGATTTCATTTACGGTAGCTACATCTCTGGCCCAGATTTTCGTAGGGCAGTTCCTGGCTGTTAAAGAAGCGACCGTAGTTCCCCATGAACCGCCGCCCAGTAGTCCAACATTAAGTTTCATAGCGTTCCTTTTTAGCGATGTCCTTCCATTCTCAGGTTCCGTTTCTCCTGAAATCAAAAAAATATAGAAGGATTTGAAAAAATATAAGGTAACGAATTCTGGTGTAAAATGTGCGTTTAACGGCTGTTATGGCCATAAAAATCAAAGTGATATCAAAATATTTGGGATACTAAAGCTGCTTGTAACTCAATTGTAACTCAGCTGTAACTACCTCCCCGTATGTTTGTAATGTTGATTGATACTAATCCAAGATTGATAGAATAAATAAGCACAAGTAATTAGCGTGCACCCAAAAAACAAAACATCATGGCAAACAAGACAATAGAAAAAGTAACCCTCGAAGAAAGAGTTGAGCGCCTAAAGTCAAGCCTGGGCGAATTTCATCAGGAGGCCTTAGATACTACTGATAAAATGGTAGATATCTCTCTGGATGCAACAGCCAAGTGGCAGAAGCTTTTCTCTAAAGTGCTACGTACAGGAACTGA
>JBCDBC010001257.1:0-1701 GCA_039184535.1 Bacteroidota bacterium
CTTATTTCAAAGGGTATTACACAATTATATACTTTCCTTACACAAAAATATACTTTATCAACTTAGTGTTAATCCCTGCCCTTCTGGCTATGCAGCATCATAGCGTTTTCCTTCGTCTTCTTACAAAAAGTCTGATGAGATACGTACTTAGTCTATATGCTAGCTTTTTGATTCTATTCATAGGCGTCTCTTGTAAAGAGGATGATAAGCCTATTAGGGCTATTCCAAGCTGTATCCAACTTAAGATTGATACGCTTGCTAATTCAGTAGTATTAAATTCTCCAACGCAGGTTTTTAGGTATCAATACGAAGGAGAAAGTGTTTTCAAATTCAAGGGTGGCTGCTGTGATCAATTTGAATTTGTGTACTCTAATCAATGTGAATATATCTGTGCACCATCAGGAGGATTTACCGGTCTGGGAGATGGAAGGTGCCCGAACTTTAGTGAGGAGGCTACACATGAAGAACTTGTTTGGGAAGATGAACAATAGCCTTATGTATCTTTCCTTTCATACCAAACGAAGTCATAATCAAAGGCATTCTCAGTATCTGCCTTATGGCTCTCTCGTTTAACTTCCTGCCAAATCTCAGGGTCTACAGAGGGGAAAAATGTATCCGCTTCTACTACCGTGTGTATTTCCGTGAGAATTAAACGAGTAGCCTGATTGATGGTTTGCTTATATACTTGTCCTCCCCCCAGCACGATCACCTCATCTTCTCCTCTTTCTGAAGCTACATCCAGTGCTGCCTGATATGAAGAGAAAGTTTGTCCATCTCTTATTACTAATTCAGAATTCCGGGTCAAAACAGCATGAAATGAAGCCATAAAGAAGTTGGTTTCCACTATTTCTTCATAGGACCTTCTACCCATAATTTGAAATTTACCCTGAATTTTCTCCAGTAAAAAAGTCCTATCAGCAGGCATATCCCATGGAAGACCTCCCTTTATGCCCAGGGCCATATTATCTGAAATAGCAGCAATGATGATGATGTCCATGTACGTAGATCTGTTTGTAACTGATTTATACCTTGAGTTACTTTGTGAGGCGACTAATTGTTAGCTCCCAAATTAAACTTACAACCAGCGCATAAACATAAAAAAAGGGGGATAAAGACTATCCCCCATTCAATTTCATTTAGCTTCTGTTAAGCTGCCAGCACCTTCCTAACTCCTTTCACTGTGATAGCTGAGTGAGAAGTATGATACTGCACTTCTCCATTTCTCAGCAGAATGATTTGGGGAGATTGATGAGGTACACCGGTAACTTCTGCCACCTTATTAGAAATAGGCCTGTAAGAAATCAGATCTAGGTAGTATACCTCCAGCTCTTCTTCTGACAAATCCCATTCAGACTCCAGTTGGCTTTTTACCATGGCACTTAAGCCGCACCTAATGCTGTGCTTAAATATGGCTACAGGCTTTTCAAAAGACCTGTTGATGATTTCATCTAATTGCTGTTCTTGTGTAACTGCTTTCCAGCTTATTCCCTTTATTTTTTCCATTTCTCTACGATTAAGTCTCAGTTTCAACAAATATACTACAGCCACTAAGGTTCTGTTATCAGATACCCGACATCCTACTTACAAATATAGGGTTTTACCTATACCATTTTGCTAGCGTCTTAAAAGATATGCCAAGTAAGTACCCAAAAAGTATGCAAGCATCCAGCCAGATTTGATATAGTATACCATTTTTAACAA
>JBCDBC010001258.1:0-1693 GCA_039184535.1 Bacteroidota bacterium
AGGTGTCCGGCTCCACTAATCAGAGCTGCTTCCAGGGCGGCCATTCCTCTCATGGAGAAATCATGTCCCTGCCAGTCTACAAACTCTGGTATGCTAGAGGTTTCCTGTGCATACTTATCCAGAATTTTTCTGTAATGATTGGCGATGGTTGCAGAGTTACAAGGCATCCATACTGTAGTGGAAAGCAGCGTCTCAAAGTAGTTAGTCAGCCAGAAGAATTCCGGCAGGGTGTTATACATGGTAAACATAGGCACTCTGATAGGAACGGAAACCCCTTCCGGTAAAGCTTTAAATACCATGGGGATGTACTCCAGATCATGAAGGGCAGCTATGTGTTCTGTCCCTACAGAATTTTCGCCCAGGTAACTATCTATTCTTCTTTTGTAAGAGGCTATGACAGCTTCCTTAGGTTGTGAGAAAAAGTTTTGCTCGAACTCTTCCAGGATATACTTCTTGATGAAGTACTGCAGACCGAAGAAAACTACATGCTCTATGCCTTCTATTCTGCTCTTCCTAGGAGTCCAGTTACTATAAACAAGGGTGGTGTTTTCAGGGTACTGTCTTCTGTGATCTACTTTGTACCCGTCTGTTAATAATAGTGGATGTATCATGTCTTTCTGATTATATAAGTTGAGATAAGTTGATTTGAGTAAGTCTGCTGTCATACAGATTCCTGATAGAATCCGTGGTAAAAATTCGTTCGAATACCTGGCTGAGTTCATCCAGGCCCTTGCTGAATATTCCGTGGCTTATGGCGAGGTAAAGCTTCCCAGCATTTCGTTTCTTCAGTTCTTTTCCAAGTCCTATGAAGGTTCCTCCACCATCACAGATGTCATCTACTATCAAGCAGGGCTTGCCACCCAGACCTGATTCTGGCACTTTGAAGCCTGATAAGGCACCTGTAGAAACATCCCGTTTCTTCCCGCATTCAAGCACATCCGTTAGCTTCAGGTGAGAAGCAAGCGAGAATATCTTCTTGGAAGCACCTGCATCTGGAGACACCAGCAGCGGTTGTTTAGGAAGTAGGCTGAGTACTCCTGCTATAAAGCTGCGATTAGAGAATACATGGCAGTTGTCCAGAACCGCAGGCGCTACATCAGAGTGCGGATCATAAATGGAGACGCTGTTTAGCTTAAGGGCATTGATGATATCTGCTATTACCTTTACTGTCAGACTTTCTCCGGGAACCATGACTCTGTCTTGTCTTGCCCCAGGGAAGTAGGGGATGAACAGATTTAGGGATTTCACACCCATACGTTTCAGCGCATCTACCGCTACACATAAGAGTCCCAGATCATTAAAAGAATTGATTCTGTGGGTAATCTTGACTGCCTTTGAGGTATCAAAGGCTTGAATTCTGATATGTGGTTCTCCGCCATGAAAGGTGAATGAATCAAACAGAATGTCAGGTTCATCTATGGGAGCAAAGTGGGGATCTAAGTTAATAACCATATTTGTGTATTATGTACGCAAATATAAATCCCATGTTTCTTGATTTGCAATATTTGTGTAATAAAAACACAAATTAATTTTAGGTAAGAAATTCAATCAGTCCTAATAGGCTGAAAATGAGAGGGAAAGGTAATAGGGAGATTTTAGCAGAATTTTTAAGTGGAGAGCATTTTCTCTTTCCTAAGCTTGCTTACCGCACGCTTGACTACTTCAATAGCTGTTTGGATATCCTCTTCCGTGG
>JBCDBC010001259.1:0-1683 GCA_039184535.1 Bacteroidota bacterium
CATCAAAGTAAGGTTCAGGCTGGCGAGTACCCCAGGGTGAGCCTACCAAAGACTGAAAGTTTCTGTCAGAAAGGAAGTAAATAAATTTTCCATCCGGGCTCCATTGTGGAGAAGCGCTATTGGCTCTATCTGTAGTAAGGGGGAAGGAAGTGTTCGCTCCCACTTCATGCACATGGATTTGACGCATGCTGTTAGTAGCAGCCTGCACAAAGGCCAGCCACTTACTATCAGGCGACCAGGAGAAACTTCCTATGCCTTCCTGGTTAGTGGAGATCTTTCTACTCTCTCCGCTTTCCATGTTCAGAATGTACAGATCTTGAGCTAAGTCATCATAAGCCAGCCACTTCCCATCTGGGGAAGGTACGCCCTGATAGCGCAGGATTTGTCCATCTGAAGAAATTGATTTTGCTTCTCCTGTCCCATTGGCCGGAAAGCTGGTGAACTCAAATTCTCCTGTCTGATCTGAAAGGGTTATCACAGATTTCCCATCTGAGGAGAATATAGCATCCCTATACCTGACATCCTTTGGCTCTGTGAAAGAAATGGATCTACCCGCTTTAACAGGAACCACAAAGACACGCCCTCTGGCCGTAATGACCAGCTTATCGCCCTTTTTGTCAGGGTGGACAGAGGTGATGTATCTTTTTGGATTTTCTTCCCATTTTTCTCTTAACTGATCCAGGTCTGACATGAGCGTAATGGGGACCTTGGTCTGTGTATTCTTCTCTATATCATAGTGCCAGATATCTGCCCCTAGTTGATACACTATATGGTTTCCGTGAGAATTAGCATATCGAACGTCAAACTGTGTATGCTGAGTATGTTGGGTAAGATCTCCTCCCTCCTCATCCATGGACCAGATATTCATGACACCATCCCTGTCCGAGATGAAGTAGACTCTCTCATTTATCCAAAGGGGATGGTGGCTTCCTCCTGTGTATCCTTTGGTAAGCTGAACAGCTTCATCAGAACCTAATGTGTATTTCCAGATTTGTCTGGCTGTACCTCCCTTGTAGCGCTTGGTAACATTATTATGATAGGCAGGACGCACGAAGTACACAGTCTTCCCACTTTCATCAAAGCTGGCCTCACTAGCCTGGAAGAGAGGAAGCACTTCCTTCTCCTTAGAAGCTGGATTTATACTCACAAGCTGCTCATCTGGCACGCCATTATATGCTATGGTTTGATAGATAAGTTTCCCATCCGATGTCCAGGTATTTACATAGGACCCTTCTCTTTCATAGGTCCAGCGTGTGGGAAGTCCCCCATTTATGGGCATGGTATACACTTCCACCGGACCTTCATAACTGGCAGAGTAAGCTACCGTCTGGCCATCTGGAGAAATACTGGGATAAATCTCTTCTTCCTGATGGGTAGTAAGTCGTATGGCAAGTCCTCCTTCAAGGGGTACTTTCCATAGATCTCCTTCAGCTGTAAATACAATGGTATTCTCGTGTAAGTCCGGGAAGCGATAGTAGCCTTCAAATCCTTGAGATTGAAGGGGCTGGGTATTCATCATTAAGCACAAAATTAAAAACAGAGGAACAATTGATTTCCAATGGGTAGGTAGGTTCATGCTGTTTAAGTTTTGGGTTTGGTTGACGTTTTCGATGTTAAACCAGATAAACTGGCTTCTCAAAGCTTTCTCAAATAAAAGCATTTATTCTAAGGAGAAGTTGAGGC
>JBCDBC010001260.1:0-1661 GCA_039184535.1 Bacteroidota bacterium
GCCAAATCCTACAGATGGTATATTGATGGGCAAAGGATATCTAACAAAAAGAACCTGAGGTATAAAGTCCCTTCCTCTATTCCTGGAACACCTACTTTTGTGACGGTATCTTTAGTAGCTAAGAATGGAGGCTGTATAGAGACTTTCAGCAAAAAGATGGAAGTAGTCTATGCCCCTGAAATTGCGATAGAAGATGTTTCCAGATGTGGAGAAGCGGCTTTTGTGGAGGTAGAGAATACCAGGGGAATCACAGACTATAGGTGGAAAAATAGCAATGGGAAGGTAATCGGAAAAGAATCTTCTATTTCTATCAGAAATTCTGATACCTATACTGTAGAAGTGAGAAATAGTTGTAATGTAAGAGCTAGAGACCCATTTAAGATAGAGCTGAAAGGCTCATGTGTTTGGCCTGGAGACATTACAGCAGACGGTACAGTAAATGCTCAGGATTTTCTGGCCTGGGGACTAGCTTCTGGTAGAACGGGGCCCAAAAGACCTAAAGTTTCTACTGAGTATGAAGCTCAGTATGCACCAAATGATTGGTCGAAGTCCTTCCCCAATAAATTTGATTTGGCTCCCGGTGTTAACCTTAAGCATGCAGATGCTAATGGAGATGGTCGTATTAATACGCAGGACCTAAGACCTATAGCTAATCAGCTTAGACAAGACTGTGAAAATGGAAAGGTTGTTCAGGGCAGTCCTGTGAGTTTGGCATTGAGTACTAATCAACAGGCATTAACTAATGGAGGCGAACTAGAACTGGATATTTCTTTGGATGGCTATAATGGCGCTGACATAGAGGATGCTTATGGTTTAATCTTTTCTGTTGCTTTCAATATGCCTTTGAGCTCTACTCCTGTACTTGACCTACAGGACTCCTGGATGGGAACGCAAAATCAGAATATGAGAGGCTGGTTTGTGCCTTCAGAAAGAGATGTTGACTCTGGAGATCCTTATTGTGGCTACGTGGCCATTACCAGAACAAACAGGCAAGGCATTGATGGAGGAGGGAAAGTAGGAGCATTATTGGGGGTAATTATCATTGTAGATGATCTCTCTCCCGGTGGTTTATCAGCACTTTCAAAAATAAGAACATTAGGCGTAAGTGTACGAGATGCACAACTGGTGACCAAGTCGGGGAAACTCATAAAAGTGGGAACTTCCTCTGCCAGCAGTAGTCTACAAATTCCCATTATTCAGGAAGAAGAACGCTCCTTATTTGAACTTTCTGAGCCAAATATTTCTCACATTTCTGTCTTCCCTAACCCTTTCACTCATCAGCTCATTCTGGAAGCGGATGTTGAGAATGATAAGGAAACGCTACTGGTGATAAGAGACCTGCAAGGGAAAGAAGTGGTACGGGAGAATATGTCCTTACAGGCTGGATTCAATGAAAAGGTACTGGACCTTAACCATTTAGCTTCGGGACTTTATATGGCTGAGATATTTGCTGGCGACCAAATCATATCAGTCAATAAACTGATCAAGCAGTAAGAAATATTTGTATCAGTAAAAAAAGCATGACTTAAACAAGTCATGCTTTTCTTTTTTATCTTCTCTTTTCTCAGGTGAATTTCTCACAATTTGAGAAAAAGGTTTTTTGCTATCGCAGGATTAGATGACATATTTAATAAGGTGGTTTACGCTCTTGTGAATATAAA
>JBCDBC010001261.1:0-1653 GCA_039184535.1 Bacteroidota bacterium
ACTATGTGAAAGTTTAAGAAGTTTTACTTTCTCAAGCAGCGATATTTAGCTTAGCTTCGTCTTAAAAGAAACCTCAAAAAAAGGAATCCAAGTAAGTAAATGTGTGAGTAATTATCCTCCAATTTTCAGTCTATGAGAAAAAGCATCTTACTGCTCTTGACAGTATTTGTGATTAGCTTGATTAATGCCTGCATCTGTCAGGATTCTAAATATCTGGACTTTGATGGAATTACCATAGTAGTGGATGAACCTATCGTTTCACAAGGAGATAGCCTTATCCTATTTCTGGAACCGCTGGATGCTAGATTCATTGGTCAGACTGGTCCGGTCTTTTCTCTATTCTCCTCTGCCTATGCAGCCATAGACTGCGACTATGGATGGGGAGGCTTAAAATTTCCTATTTCATCTGTGAGCATCAGCAGTGATCAGGATTTTCATACTGACTACCCTGCTGGCACTGAGTTAAATGAGCTTTTCTTTCTGGATACCTATATTTATGAAGCCCCGGGTGATGAGAGAATCAAGCCTTTGGCTCAAGTAGACTTAGATAATCTCATATCATCCGAACTCATTCTGAGAGAATTTCCAACTGCTGCTAAAGAGCATATTTTTAGAATAGACCTCATACGCGAAAAAGGAGATACCCTTACGGCCTATTCTCCCACAATAAACTGGGAGTAGTTTTCTGAGAGTTTTGTACTTTCATGTCAACGAATGTTGTCATGATACATGCCTGGCTTCACAAACCTTATCCATTTCTTTCCTCTTTAAGGACCAGGATACTACTGGTTACCAGTAGCAGTGCATTTGTATACTTTTTTCTGCTGATTTATCAACCTTTTGGAGGAGCTGAGGTTCCGGATAAACCTACTTTCTTTATAGGGTTTGCTGTATCTGTTTTTATTGGACTGGCGTTGGGGTACCTTGTGTTCCCCACTTTCCTGCCTCAGTGGTTCACACCTGAAGAATGGACCATCAGAAAAGAGATTTTCCTGCTAGGAGGGGCATTATTCCTGATTTCCATCCTAAACTATCTCTATAATTCCATTGTCGGAGCTAACTATGCCCCTCAACATAACTTGCTGGAATTCATCGGGATCACACTTTCTGTAGGGATTTTCCCCATTCTGGGACTCATCTTTTTCCTTGAGTTGTATATGCGTAGAAGGAATGAGGATGTTGCAAAGAAGCTTTCATTGCCATTACAAGACTCCACTGTAGGAAACATATCTCAGGAAATAGTAAAGATCTCTTCTGACAACCTAAAGGAAGAGGAATTCTCACTAGATCCAAATTCTTTCTTATTTGCCTCTGCGGAAGGGAATTACTGTACCTTATTTTTTCTGGAGAATCAACAATTGAAGAGGAAACTCCTACGCCTCAATATGAAAAACCTGGAGAGACAGTTCCAGGCCTATCCGTCCATCATTCGTTGCCATAGGTCCTACCTGATCAATAAGGATAAGGTCAAACAGATGAAGGGAAATACACGTAATCTTGTGCTCAAGCTAGAAGGATATCAGGGAGAAATTCCTGTTTCAAGAACCTTCTCTAAAGAAATGCTATCTGGTTAGATCTCCTATACTTCTACTCTTCTCTAATATTCAGCTTATCCGACGTCCAACTTTATGGATACATACAATCCACCTCCCT
>JBCDBC010001262.1:0-1644 GCA_039184535.1 Bacteroidota bacterium
GTCCTGAGATAGCCGTGGGAATGGGACTTCATTCGGGTCCACTTATTATGGGAATCATTGGGGATTCGCAGCGCACAGATGCTGCGACCATTTCAGATACCGTAAATACGGCAGCAAGAATGGAAGGATTATCTAAGGTCTTTGGTGCCCGAGTCTTGATCAGCGGAGACTCATATAAAGACCTAAAACATCCCGAAGAATTTCGATTTAGGTACCTTGGTAAAGTGAAGGTAAAAGGAAGAGTAGAGGAAGTAGACGTTTACGAGTGTATTGAGGGGGACGCAGAAGAGGAAAGTGCACTTAAATGGCAACTAAAAGATACATTCGATCAGGTGACCAAATATTACTACCAAGATCAGTTTGACTTAGCCATAGAATCAGCTAAAGAAGTGCTCAAGCATAACCCCCATGATAAGGCTACTCAGTTCTTCTACCAAAAGATGTTAGCTAAATAAGCTGTAAGTAGACTGGCTATTACTATCCCAGCCACTGATGAATAAAGTAGGCAATGATAAGCGCTACTATCACCACTGGAATCATAGGGACTATGCCACTGGAAAAGTTGATCTTGTTTCTGGAAGGGGTTCTTCTATTTCTCATGAGCTCGGTTTTATCCTAATATACGATTTCTCTCTCAAAGCTCATGTGCCGGAGTCCCATACATCTTCTCTCCTGCCAGAATTTCTAGCTGTATGTAGTTCTCTCGGGGTGGGAAAGGGCATTCAAAAGACTCATTGTAGACGCAGTATGGATTGTATGACTGATTGAAATCTAGGGTGAGGTCTTGGGTGTATGGGATATCCAGGTATCTTCCTCCTCCGTAGGTAGAAACATTGGTAGTAAGATCTCTGAATGGGATAAATAGTTTGTTCCGCTTTTCTACTTCCAGGTATTGATAGGCTACCAACTGGTAATCCTTTCCCAGTAAATTAAACTTTAGCTTACCAAGCCTAACCGTACTGTATGGATTCCCAAAGCTGGTGGTAAGGGAAAGGGTATCCTTCACACTGTCTCTTTCTAGGATGGCAGGTACAGCATAGGCCCTGTTGATAGGGAAGTAAGAAAGGGCTTTAAATGATTTCCTCTCCTCTTTAGGTATAGGGGATTGAGGGGAGGAGCTAAACTGAAAATTTTTTGTTTCCCGCTCAGATTCAATCTGCTGATAATACAGATCTGATGGGCCAGTAGAATAAAACTGGACTAAAATGATGGCCACAAAAAGAAGGCCTACTCCCAGGGTGATGAAGGTACTATTCTTCCGATTATTGAAAGCGCTCATGTAAAAGTCAAATATTATCTTATATATCGTTTTTTAGTCTTTCTGATATTTCTCTTGCAGTTCTTCTTGAAGAAGAATGATTTTCTCTTGTAACTCCATGATTTTTTCTTTGTGGGCAAGTTCTACTTCATAGTTTTTAGGAAAAGCAGCCTGAGAACTGAACTGTTTATCCCCCAGGTTGAAACTGAATTCAATTCCCAGAAAATCAAGTATTTGGGCTAACTCATTTAGCTTAATATTGTTCTTAGATAGACGTTTATGGAAATTTGCATAGGTAATTCCAAGCGTTTTTTCAGCTACCTCCGCCATGGTGAAAGGAGATTGCTTTTTGATATACTGAATGATCTCATTACCCAGATTTTCAA
>JBCDBC010001263.1:0-1640 GCA_039184535.1 Bacteroidota bacterium
TCACAGGCTAACTCTATGGCTTGTCTGATGAGGTTCCACTCTTCCTCATTCTCTTCTCCCATATCTGTAGGGATTACTTCTGGCATATTGACCAAAAAAGAAAGGTCTATATCGCCTGCCAGATTGAGCTCATCTTTAATGGAGTTGAGTTCTTTTAGGTAGCTTTTTGCCAGCGCTCGGTTGATATTGATACGCTGTACCTTATCAGTAAGTACTTCTATGTTTAAGAGGGCGACAACTTTTCCCCTTCCCAGCCTTTTTCCCAGCATGGAACGAATCTCGTGTTCGTATTTCAGATATACTTTAGGAAGCTTGAGGGTTACTTCCAGGTATTTACTATTGAGAGATTTGAGTTCGGCAGTAACGCGGAAGGAATCAGAGCTAGCAATTCCGGCACCATAGCCGGTCATAGAAAGTATCATGGAGTATTTATTATCATGTCCAGGTCGTCTTTTGACCAGTGCTACGTCGCCTGCAGCGGGCCCTACTTTTTTCAATCGCCAAAAAAGTAGGCAAAAAACGCTTTGTCCCTCTAATGCATCCCACTTGCCGCCCACGATCAGTGGAGGTACGACCTCCCCGCCTTAACATTGAGTACTTACTATGTAAGCACGTTTCCAAATATGGTCTTCCTGATAGCCATCAGTAGATATTTGAGAAGAACAATTTTGATAAACAAAATGGGAGCGCAATATAATCCTTTTGCGCTCCCAATATAGTCATTTAGCTGTTACCCTTAGCCTACTTGGCTTTGATGGGGCTGAGCTCTTTAATTCTGTCCAGATACTTTGCCAATTCCTCCCGCACTTCAGGAAGCAGGATCACCAATCCTATGATGTTGGGGAAGGACATGGCAAAAATCATGGCGTCTGAGAAATCCGTTACAGAAGTCAATGTCGCCGCTGATCCTATTACAACGAACACACAAAAGAGAATCTTGTATGTAGTGTCCATCAGCTTGCTGTCTCCGAAGAGATAGGTCCAGGCTTTCAGTCCGTAGTAGGACCAGGTGATCATGGTAGAGAATGCAAACAGGATTACCGCCACGGCCAGTATGTACTGGAAGAAAGGAATTTCTCCAGAGAAGGCAGCTGATGTCAGTTGAACCCCATCAGAAGCATTCGGATCCAGGTGGTTATTCGTGATGATGATGACCAGGGCAGTCATGGTACAAACTACTACGGTATCTATGAATGGCTCTAGAAGAGAAACCAGTCCCTCACTGGCAGGATATTTTGTCTTAACAGCTGCGTGTGCTATAGGAGCAGAACCCACACCGGCTTCATTTGAGAAAGCGGCTCGTCTAAACCCTTGAATCAGTACCCCTATCAAGCCACCTGCTACTGCAGTAGGTGCAAAGGCAGATCCAAAAATTTCTCCAAATACTCTAGGCACTTCTCCTAAATTCATTCCTATGATTACCAGAGCTGCCAGTACATATACGCCACACATGAAGGGCACAATCTTATCTGTAACATTGGCGATACTTTTAATCCCTCCAATGATTACTATAGCAATTAGTCCTGCCATGATCAGTCCAAACACCCAGGCATAACCTGCTGCAAAACTATCTGCACCTCCTGTTACCAGCTTAAACTGCTGGAAGGCCTGATTTACCTGGAACATATTACCCCCTCCAA
>JBCDBC010001264.1:0-1640 GCA_039184535.1 Bacteroidota bacterium
CCCGAGGACAAGTGTCCCTTAATAAACAGACACTCGGCTCGTGCATACGCGAGCACAAGAGCTGAAGAACCCCAGCTTAATCAGCTTCTTTTACACCCCAGTCAGCACTTGCACATTCTCCGTAATCTTCTCTATGGGCCAATCCCACCATTTGATGTCTAGTAAGTCTTGTATTTCTGATGGGGAGAATCTCTTTCGGATTTCTTTGGCGGGATTACCGCCCACTATGGCGTAGGGCTCTACATCTTTGGTGACAACTGATTTTGTGGCTATGATGGCACCATCCCCTATGATTACGCCAGGCATGATGGTAGCCCCATAGCCTATCCACACATCATTACCGATTTTGGTATCGCCCTTCACAGGGTACTCTTTTCCTTCCATGGCATTAGCCCAGTCTTTCCCAAAAATGGCGAATGGATAGGTGGTGATGGCCTCACTCAAATGGTTGGCACCATTCATGATAAAGGTTACATCAGAAGCGATCATGCAGAACTTCCCAATGATCAATTTATCTCCCGTGAAGTCAAACAGGTATTTTACGTTCTTCTCAAAATTCTCTACCGACTCAAAATCATCATAGTAGGTATAATCCCCCACAATGATATTGGGGTTCTTGATGATATTCTTCAGAAAACATAGCCTATCGTAATGCTCTAGGGGAAATTGTGTGTGCTTATCAGGGATTTGCATGTAGGGATGGGTTAATACGTGATGTCTAGCTAAGATCAGTATGCTTAGAGTACCTAAGTAACAACAATAAAGCCTCATAGCCATACGCTATTCAGTAAAGCATTTAAGGATGGAATTAATAGAACCCCTCCCTGCATCAACTGCCAAGAATCCTTATCTTCGCTCCTTGAACCACATAGAATGAAAAATAACCTAATCCTACTTGCGGACGCATATAAATACAGTCACCATAAGCTCTACTATCCTGGAACTACCTCCATCTACAGTTATATGGAGAGTCGTGGTGGAAAATTTGATGAGACGGTCTTCTTTGGTTTACAGTATTACCTCAAGGAGTTTCTGGAAGGGGTAGCTTTTACACAGCAAGATCTTGACGAGGCCGCAGACTTTCTTCCTCAGGTTTTTGGCAGGGAAGACGTATTTGACAAGGCCAACTTTCAGTACATACTAGATACCTACGGAGGGAAACTTCCTATCAGAATCAAAGCCGTTCCTGAAGGCATTTCTGTCCCTACCCAGCAGGTGCTCATGACCCTGGAGAATACTGATCCCAAGTGCTTCTGGCTGACCAACTTCCTGGAGACGGTCCTCATGCAGCTTTGGTACCCTATCACCGTAGCAAGTATCAGTAGAGAGGTCAAAAAAGTAGTTACCCGCTATTATCAGGAAACAGCAACACCAGGATCTGAAGCAGGAATAGATTTCGTGTTGAACGACTTTGGTTTTAGAGGAGTTAGCAGCGTAGAAAGTGCAGGCCTGGGAGGGGCCGCCCACCTGATCAATTTTGATGGGAGCGATACACTGGCAGGAAGCAGTCTGATTAAAGCCTATTATAACAGCCAAACGGTCTTCGGAAAAAGTATCCCGGCTACGGAACATAGCATCGTTACCCTGCTAGGAGAAAAGGGAGAATTGGACGTGTTTAAGCATGTGCTAAATACCTTTCC
>JBCDBC010001265.1:0-1637 GCA_039184535.1 Bacteroidota bacterium
GTTTGGGGGTCAATTCTCCGGCTTCTAATCCTTTAATGGTTTTCATGACCAGATCTGCCCCTTTCACCATCATCTCATCGTGGAGATTTCCGGCTGTCCAGTCTACAGGGATTTCCATGGATTCCTGTAGGAGAATATTTCCGGTATCTATTTGCTTATCTATGAAGAAGGTAGTCATTCCCGTTTGGCGTTCGCCATTCATGACCACCCAGTTGATAGGCGCGGCTCCTCTGTAATCTGGCAAAAGCGCCGCGTGCAAATTAAAGGTCCCTATACTTGGGATCTCCCATATCATCTGGGGAAGCATCCTGAAAGCCACCACTACCATGAGATCTGCCTTCAGTTCCTTCATGGCCTCCACAAATTCTGGATTTCTCAGTTTTACCGGCTGGAAGACGGGGATACCTTGCTCATCTGCATATTTCTTTACGGCTGAACTTTGTAGCTTTCTGCCTCTACCCGCAGGTTTATCGGGGGCCGTTACTACCCCCACCACCTCATGGTCCGACTCATGTATAGCTGCAAGCGTAGGCACCGCAAACTCAGGTGTCCCCATGAAAATAATTCGCATGCTCAAAGCTACTGACGGAAACTTCTTCTCACAAGTTTTCCGCTTTCTATCTATTATTGGTTACTTGCGGTATGACGCAAGCAATCTCCCTCAGGATGAACAAAGATGAGTTGGCCAATAGCCTTACTCATGGTCTGGGCATTCTCCTAGGCATCATCGCCATTCCCTTTTTAGGCGCCAAAGCCATTATCTCCGGCAATCTTTCAGCCATCATAGGATCAGGTATGTTTGGGTTTGGGTTTATGATGGTTTTTACCTTTTCCACTCTCTACCATAGCATCGTCCAGCCTGATATAAAGAAAACCTTCCGAATCCTGGATCACATCAGCATTTACTTCATGATTGCGGGTTCTTACACTCCCTTCATCCTCATATATATGCCCAGCAAAACGGGCTACATCATACTAGGGATCCAGTGGATTCTTACCTTCTTGGGAACTATCTACAAGATCTTCTTCACGGGGAAGTTTAAGTGGTTTTCTACCATTGTATACCTGGCCATGGGCTGGATGATCGTATTAGTCATAGGTCCCTTTGTGGACAGTTTACCTCTGCTTAGCCTTTGGTTGATTGTGGCAGGAGGTCTGTTGTACACTGTGGGAGTGGTTTTCTATAAGTGGTATAGCCTACCCTACCACCACGCTATTTGGCATGTGTTTGTGCTGGCAGCCAGCATCTGTCACTTTGTGGCCGTCTGGATAGCTGTAAAGTGAGAGAATGGATGAATTTTGAATGAGTGATTTTTGAATGAGTGAATAAGTCCCTAGGACTGACATTTTGGTAGAGAATTTTGAATGATTGAATAAATTCGTAGGACTGGCACCTTGGTAGAGAATGATTGAATGTTGAATGAGGAATTAAGCTTAGCGAAATACGAGCTTGAAACCTATGTCTCTACCCATTCCCTGAAAGATGGCCAAATTAATCCAGGATAAAGCGAACTTCTCTAAGAGTTCTACCTTCCCTGCATCTCCAAAATCATAACAGTTTTCAAATCCAGCATCCAGCGACAGTTGGCTAGCTACTTCCTTGGCTTTCTGGCTATTTCCTGCCATAAACATATCTA
>JBCDBC010001266.1:0-1633 GCA_039184535.1 Bacteroidota bacterium
CTTCCAGGGATTTAGGCGTTTCTTCCTTGCCTGCAGGTAAGCCTAGCACCATGCCAGTATCACCGGGAGTGAGTAAGGTAGAGTCTCCCTCAGCAAAATGATCATCTACCCTAAAGGGGATGACACCCAAAAGGGTATCCATAAATACTACCTCTACGGTATAGTTATCTGCATACCATGAGCTTCTATAGTCGGAACCCCATCCTGAGGTGATGTTAATCTTAGTTTGGCGCTTGCCTATTTTCTTGAGTTCTGTGGTGACTCCTTTTAACTGGCGGGCACCATTATAAAACATGAACTGGATTTCAGCTACCCATTCTTTTTTGAGTTTGCTGATGGCCTTAAAGTCTACCCACACAAACCTGGTTTCTTTATCATAGAAAGTGGTATAGTAGGTGGGTTTTTTCTTTTTGCCATCCTGGTTAGAACCCTCAAATAGCTTAATGCCTTCCAGTTCAAAGTAAGGATTATTCTGGAGGTCTACAGGGCCTACTTCATATATGTAAAACGGATGTTTTCCTACCTGTTCATTGTCTACGAAGGCTTCCCAGAAATAGGTGCCTTCTTTCCATCCTTTTCCTCCTTGTTCTGAGCCCCAGCCTTCTCTGATGAATACTATGTGTTGTTCTTTAGAAATGGTTTTGGTGACCTTGAGCTCACAGATGGGCTCCTCAGGTTTTTTCTGTTCATAGGCTTTTAAGAGGATATCAGCTTCCCAATCCTTGTCATCAAATAGCTTATTGAAAAAGGAGAATTCTGCGTAGACTGCATTAATCTCGCTCTTATCAAACACCTGACGATACTTCTTTTTGCTCTCTGCCAGCCACTCAGCCGAAGCATAAGATTTTAATGCCCGGAATTTGAACTTCTTTTGGTTATTTGGGGATCTCTTTGCCATAAATCGTACCTCCTGCTATGATCTGCCGTAAGGCGAAAAGTACTGGTAGATTTCCTAAACCTCTGGCAGGCCTTCATGAACATTTAAAAATGTGGTTTTTGACCAGTCAAAGCAAAACAGTACACACAAAGAAAGAAGGGAGGTAAGAATAGGGACAAAATTGTAGATCACCCAATTTCGAGTGAGTAATCGGCTAGTTCTCTGGGGAGTTCAAAAACAATGGTATCCATCATTTTGCCAGCTACACTGAAATTCCCTTTTCCGTAGCGGGTAGCAATAAATCCCATCTTTCTCAGGACTTTTCCAGATGCTTCATTTTTGGGATCTACATTGGCTTCAATGCCTTCTAACAGCATTCTATCAAAACCGAAACGGATGACTTCTTCTATGGCTTCCGTCATGTATCCTCTTCCCCAGTGGTCAGGGGCTAGCTCATAGCCGATCTCAGCAATCCCGCTTTTCTTATCAAGCTTCCAGTATCCAATGCTACCCATATAGATATCATCTTTCTACTGGGTAATAGCCCACCTGAGCCCTTCCTTGTTTTTAAATGTCTCCTTAGCATCTCTAATGAGATTTTCCGCCTCAGTCATGGAATCCAGACGTTTGCTTCCCAGATACCTCATGACCCGCTCGTTTGAATGATTACTTAGGATATAGGGGACATCACGTAGCTCAGCTTCTCTGAGAATGAGTCTTTCAGTCTCGAGGGTAGGAAAGCTTTTGAAAGCAGCC
>JBCDBC010001267.1:0-1591 GCA_039184535.1 Bacteroidota bacterium
CCAAAATCCCAGCCACGGTAATTATCTATGAAACCATCCCCATCATTATCTAGTCCATCAGGAAGATCGGCATAGTTTAGGGCCAGATTATCCTGTAGATCCGGGTGTTTAAAGCTAAATCCAGCATCTACATAGGCTATCAATACAGAAGTATCATTGCGTTGTAGATCCCATGCCTGCCTGGCCCTGATATTATCCAAGTACCATTGTCTGTTTCTGGAAGCTTCAGAAGAGTCAGCTAACTCATCATTAGGTTGGTAAAAAAGTTCGTATTCATAATAGGGTTCAGCAAACAGAATTTCTTTCTCTGCATCTAGGAGTTTTATGGCTTTTTCTACTGTATTCCCTTTTTGTAAATGAAGGGTGTATATATCTGTTAAATTTGTTGTGGATTCTGAAGAACGACTTTGTAGTTTCGTCTCCCGAAAGAAAGGAAGCGTAGGCTGAATTTCTCGGATTCCAGCTTGCGTTAAGGCAAGTTGTAAAGAGGAAGAAAGCGAAGTAATATTTTTCTCCGGAGAATAAATGCCAGCCTGAAATTTTACGATGATTCTATCAGGTAGATACGATGAGGGTTCATCAGAAGGTTGGGCTTCTAAAGGAGAGAGCGGTAAAGAAATTAATAGGAGGAGAAGGGCAAACCATTTTCTGATCTCGTTCATCATAAGATAGTGAGTACCCTGGAGTAGGGGTTGGTTTTGATTCAGAGGAAAAATACGAAAAGTCTGAAAGATCATTTAGAGACAGTGTCACGAAATCTAACCTACAGGTGTCAAGCTATAGAAAATAGCGCCCTAAAGCATGGGTCGTTTTTTGTTACGCATAATTATAACTAATTTTAATGCTTCTATAAGATGGAGAATCAATATATGAATCCAAAGGAATTTGAACGCTATGCAGTCGGGCATCAAGGAATTAGCAGCACGACTATGCATGACTACATAAGCTATTCCAACCACCAGCTCCTTCGTCATCCTGGAATTACTGGACTTACCCCAAATATCATTGAGGAAAGGCAACTAAATGTGATTGCCATGGACGTGTTTTCACGTCTTATGATGGATAGGATTATCTTTCTGGGAACAGGGGTAAATGATCAAGTGGCTAACATTGTAAATGCACAGCTGTTGTTTCTGCAGTCAGTAGATGCTAAGAAAGATGTGAGTATCTACCTAAACTCTCCAGGCGGAGGCGTTTATGCAGGTCTGGGTATTTATGACACCATGCAGCTCATTTCTCCAGATGTGGCTACTATATGTACAGGACTGGCTGCTTCCATGGGAGCTGTTCTTTTATGTGCCGGAGCTAAAGGAAAGCGTTCTGCACTGCCACATGCCAGAGTCATGATACACCAGCCCATAGGTGGGGCGGGAGGTATGGCTTCTGACATAGAAATTATGCATACTGAAATTCAGAAAATAAAGGACGAATTATACCGCATCATCGCCAACCATACTGGTCAGAAGTACGAGAAAATTTGGGAAGACTCTGATCGGGACAAATGGATGATTGCAGAAGAGGCTAAGGAATACGGACTCGTTGATGAAGTATTAGGCAAGAAAGAGCCTAAAGATGACAATTAATCAGTCAG
>JBCDBC010001268.1:0-1588 GCA_039184535.1 Bacteroidota bacterium
CTGGGCGGACGCGCACATAAGTGGGATAGTTGGAGTTTCTCCAATTGGTCTTTTCTCCTCTGTAAAATTCTTTCTCAGCTAAGGAAAGTACAAAGTGCATCTTCAGGTGAGTGGTAGGCAGGGGATCTTCCATCACACCTGAGATGGTATACAAGGTCTCCTCTTCATTGTTCAGAATGATGGTTTTCCCTACAGGGTTAGCAGCCCCAAAGTATTTCTTTGCTCTTGACCTACTCAGTACTACCGTGTTGGGATTAGCCAGGGCAGATTGTGTATCTCCTAAAAAAAAGGGGATTTCCAGTATGTTAAGGAGCCCCTGATCAGCAAACATCAGTTCGCTTTCGTGGAAACTCTGGGTCTGACCCACTATCCGAACTTCATTTTCTCCTGCCCCAAAGAAGCTTACGGTCTGATAGATCCCTACCTCCTCTAACTCTGGATAATCATTTTTCAATACATCTGGGAAAGGTGCCGGGAAATGAACTCCTCTCACTTTTTCTCCTTCCGGATCCTGGAAGTTCATGCTTTTCCTGATCACCCGGTAGATTCTGTCCTGCTCAGCATAATGTTGATCATAGGTGAGTTCCTGCCTAATAAACAGGGCAATGATCATACAAGCCGTAATGGCCATTGCCAATCCACCGATTTTAATCAATGAGTACCACTTCTGCTTCAGGAGAATTCTTAAACCTATTGTTAAAAAATGGAGATACATGAGGGTTTGGGTAGTTATGGTTGAAAAAGGATTTTGTTTAAAAAGTAAGGGTCGGAAGAACATAAATACCTGCCAGGCATACATCGCCTGTGCTCTTCTACGCCCGTATAGCTCCCGGTTTCTGGCATATAGTTCTTCTATATCACCCAGCACAGCTTCAGTCAGGTCTTCCCGACAAAACCATGTCAGAAAGCGGGTCAGCCACTTGGGGGGTCTTGGTTGATTCATGATTTCTTTATGGTGATTCCCTGGGCCTTATTCATTTCGCAAAGAATCTACTGGATTGGCCAGAGCAGCTTTCACTGATTGGAAACTGATGGTCAGGAATGCCAGGACAAGGGCCGCGACTCCCGTCCAGAAGAATACGCTCCAGTCGATCTGAATTCTGTAGGCAAAGTCTGCTAGCCACTGGTTCATGCTCCACCACGCCATAGGTACCGCTATCACCGTCGAAATGAGCACCAGTTTCAGGAAATCTCTGGAAAGCATACTCACAATATTGGAGACTGAGGCTCCTAACACTTTCCGAATCCCGATTTCCTTACTTCTCTGTTCTGCAATGAAGGCTGAAAGCGCCAACAGACCTAAGCAGGCGATCACAATAGCCAGAAGGGTAAAGCCTTTAAACAACTGCCCGATTTTCTTCACGTCCGCAAACATCATCTCAAAGCTATCATCCAGGAAGGCGTATCTGATGCTTTGTCCGGGTGAAAAACTGTCCCATGTTTGGGTGATGGCATCTACGGTTTGGGTAATATTCTGAGTGTTCAGTTTCAAGATGACACTCCTTGCATTATTTCCTATATGAAAACATAGGGGGTCTATCTCCTCCCGCATATTCTCAAAATGAAAGTCTTCTACTACCCCTATTAC
>JBCDBC010001269.1:0-1586 GCA_039184535.1 Bacteroidota bacterium
GCAGATCCTCAGGAAGTATGAGTCGCTCAAGGAGCTCTAGCAGATCTTCAGGAAGTAGGTCAAGATCCTCTTCCAGTAGATCCAGAAGAAACTAAGAATTTTTGGTCTCTTGGTAGTGTGTTAAATTGCTAGGCCCTTCCCACTGTGGGAAGGGCCTTTTTTCTTGCATCAAACTCTGTGTAGCAGAGGAACTATCTGGCATAAACCAAATACTCCCAGGGACCTAGACTGATATCCGTTCCTTCTTCTAAAGCAGTTTCTTCTCCTGAGAATATTTCCTGGTAGGTTCCTGCTATGTTTCCACTTAGTGAGAAAGCGTGGTCATTATTAGATAGGTTGATCAGTACTACCACCTGATTTTCTCCTTTCTGGCGGGTGAAGGCATATACATCTTCATCTACCCCTGTTTGAATCTTTACGAGCGGACCTCCATGTTCTCCGTTCCAGATAGCCTGGTTTTCATGCTTCAGGTCGAACAGGGTTTTATAAAAGCCTGCGTAAGAATATTCTCCCCAAGGGATATCATCTTTCTTGAAAAATTCCAGCTGCTTATCCATGGCTGATTCCTGCCCTGTGTAGATCAGCGGCATTCCATCAAAGGTGGCCGTAAGCACAGCAAAGGCTTTATGACCAGCCCCCATACGCGTAAACTCAGTCCCGGACCATGAATTCTCATCATGGTTAGAGGTAAACTGCATTTGGTAGCCTCTCTCGTATTGCCCTGCTTTCTTGGCCAGCATGGCATCTATGTCCAGGGCATTTTTCTGCTCAACTTCTGCTTCTTCTCCTTCTACCAAATTTCCTTTCACCAGCTTCTGACCGCCGCCTTCAGTAGCTCCCTGGCTGGCAGCTATCTCATTTAGAAGATGGTGCATTTCCCATCCATAATCCATGACATAAGCACCATTATTGACTATGGCTGGAACCTCAGCCTCAGCCAGCATAAATACAGGCTTGATGGCGTACAATGCATCTGCGCACTCAGCCCAGAAATCTACAGGTACTCCGTGTGCTACGTCCACGCGAAAACCGTCAATTCCTATATCGCTAATCCAGAAAGCCATAGCATCTATCATGCCTTTTCTCATTTCTCTGTTATCATAGTTCAGGTCGGCTACGTCCGTCCATCCCCATGATTTTCCGGTATTGTAATCAATAGGATCAATGATATTTCCATCCTTATCCTGCGTATACCAGTCTGGATGTTCTGTAATCCATGGATTATCCCAACCCGTATGGTTAGGGACCCAGTCAATGATACAGTACATGCCCTGATCATGGATTTTAGTTAAAAGTTCCTTAAAGTCATCCATGCTACCATAGTCAGGATTTACATCATAGTAATCCGCCACAGCATATGGGCTTCCTAATTCTCCCTTTCTATTTTTCTCGCTGATGGGATGTATAGGCATCAACCACAGGATATCTATCCCCATCTCTTTCAAGCGAGGCAGGTGATCAGCAAAAGAGGCGAATGTGCCTTCATCTGTAAAATGCCTGAGGTTGACCTCATAGATGGTGGCATTCTTATGCCAATCAGGAATATTAGGGGTTACTACCGCTATCTCTGGTTCAGCCTTTTTGGC
>JBCDBC010001270.1:0-1583 GCA_039184535.1 Bacteroidota bacterium
AGACGGAACAGAAGGAAAAAGAAATAGCGGTTCTCCAAAAAGAACAGGCTATCAGCCAGCTTGCCCTTCAAAGAAGTAGGACCATCAATATTGGGGCTGCACTGGGAATAGGCATTATAGGCTTGATCGCTTTTTTTCTGATACGTACGTCCCGACAAGCTAAGATGATATCAGACCAGGAAAGAGAGCTGGAAGCCCAAAAAGTCCGAGAGTTGGAAAAGCAGCAGAAACTAGTGGCGCTAAATGCCACCTTCAAAGGGCAGGAAGAAGAACGAATACGCATAGCGAAAGATCTGCATGATGGTTTGGGGACAACCCTAGCTGCTGTAAAAATGCGGATAGAAGCATGGGATAAAGCTTCCCCCCAGCCTAACTTTAAAAGCGCTACTACTGAAATGGTAGATGATGCCTACGGAGAGGTAAGGAGGATTGCGCACAACATGAGTCCTTATACGCTCAATAAGTTTGGTCTCGTTAAGTCTGTAGAAAAATTGTGTGAAGAAATCAGGTCTTCCAGTAAAATTGACACTAGCTTTCAGGCATTACGGGTTACCGCTTCTTTGCCAGCCTTAAAAGAGGCCATGATTTACCGTATCATGCAGGAGCTTATGAACAATATCCTCAAGCATGCCAAGGCGACAGCAGTACAGGTACAATTAGCCCAACATGAAGATTCTCTAGAGATTACCGTAGAAGATAATGGCATAGGGTTTAACCCCCAGGCTCAGCATGATGGAATAGGCATGCAAAGCATACGATCACGTGTGGATGCACTGGAAGGTACTCTTGACATAGATTCGGATCCCGGAGAAGGAACCTCCACCATGATACACATCCCACTATGATCAATATTCTCATAGCAGAAGATCACCAGGTACTAATAGATGGCCTCAGATCCATGCTTAGGGGCCAGTCAGATATGCGGGTGGTGGGAGAGGCTATAACCGGACCTGAGGTATTCCATATCCTCCGACGTCAACAAGTAGATGTGCTCTTGCTGGACCTGGAACTTCCAGAAATGAGTGGAGAAGAGATCTGTAAAGAGCTACCACATTCCTACCCTACAGTAAAACCGCTAATCCTGACTATGCATCAGGAGAAGGAACGCATTTCCGCCCTTATCGAACTTGGCGCAAGAGGCTATTTATTCAAAAATAC
The DNA here is from genome assembly GCA_039184535.1 of Bacteroidota bacterium. GTDB lineage: Bacteria > Bacteroidota > Bacteroidia > J057 > J057 > JBCBKZ01. The sequence continues at coordinate 1,159 of JBCDBC010001270.1, forward strand.
AGATAAGGATGAACTGATAGCAGGAATCAGGGCTGTGATGGAAGGAAGAATATTCCTCGGAGAAGCTGTTTCTGAAACACTCCAGAAAGAAGAGGAACCAGATGAAGACAGCAGTTACCTTCCCAAGATCACCCGAAGAGAAAAGCAGGTACTTGCCTTGATCGTGGAGGGACTGACCAATAGTGAAATAGCTTCTCAACTACACATCAGCATTAAAACAGTAGATTCTCACAGAACCAATCTGCTGGAAAAACTCAGTGCCAGAAATACTGCTTCCCTGGTACGGATTGCACTTGAGCAGGATCTCATCTAAGTATATTCGGTTTTCTCATCGCCTCTTTTCCCAATAAAATTTAGCTCAAAACCTGAATTAGGGTTTTTACCTGATGTTTAGGGTTAGGCCGGACTGTAGTTTTGACTCATCA
>JBCDBC010001271.1:0-1571 GCA_039184535.1 Bacteroidota bacterium
ATCATATCTCCCTCCTCACTCATTTCGGCAAAGTCTGATGCTGTCAGGCTCATGTTTACCTTCGTGCTGCCATTAGCAGCGGCATCTATTCTATGAAATTTTCTCAGGACAAAATTCTCTCCTTGTGTCTTTCCGCCTGGTCTCTTCACATATACCTGAATTACCTCCCCTACATCCATTAAAGAAGCATTGTCAATCATAAGGGAGATGGTCGTTTCTTCTCCTTCAGCCAGATCAGCATTCGTTATCTGGAGATCAGAAAGAGTCAAATCTGCATAGCTAAGCCCAAATCCAAATGGATATAAGGCTTCCTTCTGCATGTATCTGTAGGTTCTGTTCGTCATGTCATAGTCCTCGTAGGGAGGAAGGTCATCCATAGACTTCACGAAGGAGACAGGTAACTTTCCCGATGGAGATACTTTCCCAAATATGATATCTCCGATGGCCTGTCCGCCTTTCTCACCCGGATACCAGGCGTACAAAATAGCATCTGCCATCTCATGAACTTCGGGGCTGGAAATGGCACTTCCTCCTGTCATGACCACAATCAGTTTTTTGGCTTTACTTCTGATCAGCTTCAAAAACTCTATCTGGCTGGGTGGAAGGTTGATGTATTCTCTATCTCCTGCTGAGGGGGAAGCAATGGCTTCTCCTTCTTCCCCTTCCATGAGTTGAGAAATGCCCATACAGGCTATGGTTACATCCGCTATTTGGGCCTCCTCAGAATACCAGTCCATGGGATTCACATTAGGTCTGTCCATCAGGGCCCCCTGCACATACCTCACAGGCGCATTAGCAGGGAGGTTACTCACTATTCCTTCCAGTATGGTAGACATATCTCCACTTAGGCCATAATAGTTGCCGAGTAGGGCTTGCATGTGTGCCGCCATAGGTCCTGTGATAAAGACCTTCCGCGTAGAGCTGGGTAGAGGAAGTAGCTTATCCTCGTTCTTCAGCATCACTATGGATTTACTCGCAGCCTCATAGCTTAGGTCCAGATGTTCCTGAGAACGGACTACTTCCAATCCAATTTCATCATAAGGGCTGCTTCCCTCTTCATCCATGATTCCTAATCTGAATAAGGTGGGGAATAACTCTCTAAGGTTCCTGTTCACATCTTCTTCGGTAATTAGTCCGCTAGCTATAGCGTTCTCCACCTCCGGATAGGTCGCACCACAATTCAGGTTACAGCCTTTCTCAAGTGCAAAGGCAGCGGCTTCCTTTCTTCCTTTCACTATGTTGTGCCCCTGGAAGAAGTCCTGTAATGCCCAGCAGTCTGAGACAAAGTACCCCTGGAAGCTCCATTTCTTTCTCAATACCTCCTGCATGAGGTAAGAGTGCGCACAGCAGGCCTCTCCATTGGTACGATTATAGGCCCCCATGACGCCTTCTACCTTGGCTTCCTCTACCAATGCCTGAAAGGCTGGCAGGTAGGTATTCCAAAGATCAAACTGAGAAACTTCTGCATTAAATTCATGTCGGAGTTTTTCCGGTCCACTATGTACGGCATAATGCTTGGCCATGGCGGCTACTTTCATAGGGCCGCTTTCCCCTTGTAAGCCCTTCACAAA
>JBCDBC010001272.1:0-1554 GCA_039184535.1 Bacteroidota bacterium
AATATAGAGGCAATATTTAATTATTCCAAAGAATAGCGTTCTTCAGAAATAGATTCTTTTACAGGTTATTAAGAGAAGGTTTATGAAGCTTTTTCTATATGTGGCTTTTAGAGGAAATAGGACCTTCTTTCAAAGCTATTTACAGTCAAGCGTACTTTGCGAAGAAATTAAGGCTCTTCAAAGGGTTGGATGATTTCCCTGATAGTAGCCCAACCTGTAGGACTTTTTTCATACCTGATGTACGTGACCATGGTTCGACCTTTGAAGATGAAGGGATCACCGCCCTCTTTTGGGGTGCCTTGGATAGCAAATCGGCTTTGTTCTATGGCCACCTCACCCTTTAGGTATATGCTCTCCACTTCGTTCTTCACGAATTCCAGATTGAAGCTTTGGAGCGTTTGACTAACTCCCTCTATTACTGCCTCTCATCCCTTTTGCAGATTATTATACCCAAGTGCTTTGATGACTTCCGGGTGGTGAAGAGCTTTGATGGCTTCTACATCCCCGTCTGCAAAGGCATTTCTGATGGTTTCTCCGTGAGTGAGGATTTCAGCTCTTACATCTGCTTCATCTACCTCAGCTTCACAAGCGAGAAAGAAGATGGAAAAAAGAATAGGGATGATAGTTCTCATGATCATATGTGCTTAGGTGTGTAAAGGTCAATCGAAAACGTGATCTTCATAATCAGCCCACCATTGGGGGATATCTATTTTTGGCTTACGGCAGATGTATAAAGGGATTCCATTCTCCTCGCCTATGGCGTATGTATGCGTGATGAGTTTTACTAATTCCACTTCCTCGAAGACATACTCCACTGAAGGTGTCTCATTGCCCAGGCTGATCCAGACTGCTGCTTCTGGATTTCCGTAGCCCCAGGACCAAAAGCTGCCATGTCTGCTGATGGGATTGGGAAGATCATACTTTTTTCCGAGTATCTTGAGCGCACCTGCTTCCCCATAATTTTCCGCCCAAAGCACACAGTTCGCTTGCTCATTAGGACTTAAAGATCGGTACACACTATCTACTAAAGCTACCTGCTCTTCCCAGCCAAACATATCCGCATAATCCCCTGTCAGTTCCACCCTCCCCTCTACCTCTTCTAGCTCTTTATAGGAAACATATGTCTCTATTGGGAGAATGGGAGTAAGTTGAGGGATAAAGTACAGATAGGGGAGGGGTAGTACAAATGCTATCACATACACCCAAATCGGTTTGTTAGAAAGGAGGGCTTCTACCTTCACGGCTCCTGCAGCAAATAGCACTGGATATATCCCAAAGACATAATAGGCCTTGGCTTTCATAGCCCACATGGTCATAAAAATGACCAGGGCTGTTACCCCTACCGCTTGGTACTTCTTTAAGCTTTCTCCAAACAGGAATGCATATACCCCTACCAGACTAATGATAAGCGTAGAAGTAAATCTTAACTGTGCCCGGCCAAATTCCAGCGGATGAATTTCGTCTAGCTGTTTGGCCTCTAAAGAAGCGAGCTGTTTCAAGAAGGGGATATCATGCTGGAGCTGCCAGATGAGATTGGGAAGTACCAGGAGGAAG
>JBCDBC010001273.1:0-1554 GCA_039184535.1 Bacteroidota bacterium
AAGAAGAGGGTCATATTTCTCTTTCCCTTTTTGATGTAGTAGATACCCATAATCTCACCATCTACCTAAAAGAAGAGGCCAGCCTGCAGAAGATTTATGGAATCAATAAGTCCTTCCGGTCCATTTCCTTATTCGTAGATGAGAAGGAGGCTTTTAAAGCTGAAATCGAAGAACTCTTACCCAAATAAACGCTTCCTTGCTTTCTCCAGGCGTATCTCCTTTACCTTCTTAGCAAAGGCGATTACTTTGTTATTAGTTTTCCAGTCCTGCTGAAATGCCTCAGGAGAATGGGCAAAAATATTTTCTTCAATGGAAGGCAGTAAGTCAAGGAATCGTCTCTCATTAGCTGTTAAGAACAAATGTGTTTGCGGATCTAGTGGTCCCATATCATGAAATTGACTGAGGTTATAAAGGCTCAGTAATAGCTGATCCCTTAGCTCTGCCTCCCATCCATACTCTATAGCCTGTCTAAGTAGCATGGCCTGATTAGCTGTTCCTACGCCTATGTCTTCTCTAGACCTAAAGGGTTTGGTATAATTCAGGGATCCGTCGCCGGGCAATATCTGATCGGTAGATATTCTAACATCGTTAAGGCTCATTCTACCGTGTTCTACTTCGGTGAGAATAGGAAGTGGGAAATGGCTTATCTCTATACCTTCCAGCGTAGGGGAGAGGAGGACCATTTTGAGGACGGGTCTTCCCTCATGCACCTCTTCTGTCTTGCACAACACAAATAGCTGCTCAGCTTCAGTTCCTGCAGTGATATAGGTCTTTTGACCTGAGAGAATGTTGTTTACTAAGATGGTCTCTATGGCTTTGGGATGATTTCCACCTTCCTCACTTACACAAAGTGCCTTCAATTTGTCAGGATCTGCTATGCCCGGGAACATGGCTTCCAAAGCTGCCTGATAGCCTGACAGGAAAGCGAAGCTAAACTGCTGGCTACAAAAGCCCCCTATCAACGCTTTTTCAAATGGATCTTTGCCTTTGGTAAGCGTATGAAATACTGAAAACCAGTCTCTGGCAGAGGAAAAATCCCTTAATTTCTGCTTTTGACTTAAGTTGATTAATGCTGAAATCATATTCTTGAAAACTAGTTAGGGTCTACTATTGGATATTAGACCGAACACTCTTAGTTTATGAAGAGTTTATAAGAATAAAAAGGACACTCATGGTAGATACAAAAACATTTCGCCAGGAAACCAGAAACTGGCTTGAAGAGAACTGTCCTGAGAGCATGCGTGTGAACGTAGGCTTTGAGGACATTTTTATGGGCGGGAAAACCCCGGAGTATAAAAGTGAGGACCAGAAAGTCTGGTTTGAGAAAATGAGAGACAAGGGCTGGATTGCTCCCCAGTGGCCCAAAGAATACGGAGGAGGTGGCCTCAGCAAAGATGAATACAGAATTCTTAGACAGGAATTAGCCAGAATAAACAGTCGTCCTCCTATGTGGAGCTTCGGATTGGCCATGCTGGGACCTGCCTTGCTGAAGTTTGGGAATGACGAGCAGAAGGCACAGTATCTGACTGAAATTACCCAGGGAGATGTTTGGTG
>JBCDBC010001274.1:0-1549 GCA_039184535.1 Bacteroidota bacterium
GCCAGATTGATCAACCTACTATTTGGGCTGCTTGGGGAAATCTAGTCAATGCCAAGCCTTACCTGAAGGTGTGCTTAAGGGAAATCGTAGACTGTACAGAGCCTTATCAGCCTAACTGGATTCACCTGGGCGGAAAGACTAAGGAAGGGCACCCCAGACATCCTTCCCGTATGGGATACCAGGTACCAGTCAACTCTTTTTTGGTGGAAGAATATGTCGAATCGCTTTTTGATAAGTAGGAAAAATCATAAGTTTCCAAAATAGGTATACTCCTTGCTTATGGATAGTGTATACCTATCAGTAATTCACAGGCTACCTAACACTTAATCCATATGAAGACTTTGCTCAAGCTTCTCTCCTGGTTATTTCTTTTAGCTGCAGTGGCATTTGCCGGATACTTCTTTTTGGGGAAATCTGGAGAGACCAGGGAGATCTACTCATTCGTTCCGAGCGACTTTGTCTATGTCATTGAATCCGACCAACCCGTACGGGACTGGAAAAGCCTCAGCAATAGTGATATTTGGAAGTTTCTCAAGGGAATAGAATACTTTGAGGAAGTAACAGAATCCGCTGATTATCTGGACTCTCTGCTCCAGGCTAATGAAACCATAGTGGATTTTGTAAAGCTGGGAGACATGCTGATTTCCTCTCATATCATTTCTTCTCAGGAATATGAGATGTTGTTTCTGGTAGACATTAGAGGAAGAAATGTAAACAAGTTTAAGCAGCTCCTAACCCTCGTTTTCCAACGTCTGGATTATAAGGTCAGTCTGGATGAGTATTATAACATAGATATCTATGAGCTCTATGATCCTACGGAGAATCAGACGCTCTACATGAGCATTATTGATAATATTCTCATAGCCTCCTACCGCAAAGGTCTTGTCAAAAAGGCAATAGATCAGTCAGAAAGAGAAAGTATACTGGCACTGTCAGATTTTAGCGTAGTAAAAGAGAGAATAGGTAGCTCGGGTACTTATACCCTCTATTTTAATTATCAGATCATAGATAAGTTCCTGAAGCTCTATACTTCAGAACTGCCGGAAATGATGCAAGGGATAGAAGAGGTGCTAGCGTATTCTTCTTTCGGAATGAGTCTGGATGAGGAGCAGGCAGTTTTTGAAGGCTATGTGAAACAGCAGGATTCTGTAGCCTCATTTCTGAACGTATTTAAAGACATAGGGAAGGGGAGAAGACATACACATAATGTGCTTCCCTCAGAAACTGCCTTTCTTTCTTCTATCACCTTTGATGATTTTCTGGACCTGTATAGAAGATTTGATTCTTACTACAACCTGGAAGATGCTGAAGGACATGCAGAGTTTCTGAAGAGTAAGGAGAAGATAGAAAAGCTGCTCAAGATCAACTTTGAGGAAGACTTCTTTAGCTGGATGACAGATGAGGTAGCTACGGCCATCATCCCCATAGATGAAGATTATCACCAGTATTCCTATTATGCGCTCCTCCACTTTGATAATTATGATAAGACCAAGGAGAAGCTGGACTTCATCACCAGGCAGATAAAGAAGAAGACACCGCTAAAATTTCA
>JBCDBC010001275.1:0-1541 GCA_039184535.1 Bacteroidota bacterium
TATAAAAGTAATAATTATTTTCATAATTGTTGTATAAATGATGAGATTTTATAATTACCGTCATTTTAATATCTGACTTGTTTCAAGAAAGAACTTTACCAGTGCTACTTCGCCTGCCGCGGGCCCTTCTTTTGGCAATTGCCCCAAAAGAAGGCAAAAACGCTTTGTCCCTCCAATGCAACCCTAAAAGCCTCCCACAACCCGTGGAGGAACGGCCAGCCCGCTTGATAGATGAGTTAGAAAACTGAATATTTCCTCCGGCAGGAGGTCGATTGTATCGACCGCTAAAAATCTAATAAGAAACCTAGCTTATACACTATCCCAGCTGAAATGGCTATCTTCTATTCTCAAACCCAAATATCATCCCTCATGAAACCCAAAACAGCCATCTGGCTTATCCTGATTTTTCTCATTTCTTCCTCAGCTACCATGAAGACTGATCCCGAGTGGAAGTCTTTGTTTAATGGTAAGGATCTCAGCCAATGGTCTGTCAAGTGCTTCGAAAAGGATAAAGAGTTGACAGCATGGTTTGTGAAAGAAGGAGTCATTGTGGGGCAAACTTTTGATACCACCCATAACAAGATCTGGCTATACTCTAATGAGCAATTCTACAATTTTAGGCTCAGGTTTAAGTATCAGGTAGAAGAGGAGAACCCCTGTAATAGTGGCGTGGTCATGAGAGGATTATGGGACCCGACAGAGCATGATAATCAGGGTGTGTTAAACGGCCCGCAGGTAGATTTATCCTCAAGAGGATGGGATGGAGCCATTTATGATGAAACCGTAGGCTCCCGGGATTGGCTGGTAAAAGAAATTTCTAATGAAGTAACTGTATGGGCGCCCTCATGGAATGAAATGGACATCCAGTTTATAGATATGCAGTTAACCGTCTGGATCAATGGAGAGAAGGTAACTGATTTTGATGGGGAAGGAATTTTTAATGATCAAAACCACAAGGACAAACAAGTGGCTTGCGTGCCAGGGCATATAGGCCTACAAATTCATAGTCCTGAAATCATGCGCATAGCTTTCAAGGAGATAGAGATAAAAGAATTGTAAGAAGGTAACTGTTGGAAGACTCTTATCTGCATTATTAAGACAGAAGAATTTTTTCACTATTTTGAAGACTACATAAGAAAGCAGCTTTGACTCTTGCTTTCTGAAAGAACATATCAAGGCTAACGATTTACTGATGCAAGGGGGGCATAAGAAAAAAGTCGTATGCCATCACCACATCAATATCCGGAACAGGGGAATGCTAAAATGAAGTTTCCTTTCCAAAGGAATAAGTACGGACATGAGCTCCTCATAGACTGTGGCCAAATGTCTCAGCTAAAGGGCTTCACCCTGGACCACACCCCTTTCTGGATAGAATTCCATGAGCTATTCTTTGTTACCTCAGGAAAAGGGACCTTTAAGCTAAATGATGAGAGGATTCCCTTCCAGAAAGGAACTGTTTTATTGCTATCACCAAATAAATGGCGGCAATGGGAAAGCATCGAAGGGAATTTAGATGGCTACACAATCTTATTTGAAGAAGA
>JBCDBC010001276.1:0-1533 GCA_039184535.1 Bacteroidota bacterium
GTAGCCCAATCGCAGGGAATGATCAACAGTGGTCAGTTTTTCGCGGAAGTGGAAGCAGATGAATTGCTCATTACTGCGGAACCTCTAAGCTGTCTGAATACAGGAGAACTATTTGAGATAACCGTCTGTGCCATCAATAGTGCTTTGGGGGTAACAGATGTGGATTATACTACAGACTTTCAGCTTTCCTTTGTGAATGGCTCTACAGCTAACCTCTCTTTCATCAGTGGGAGTGGAACCCTAAGTCCGGTAAATGGATGTGCCACTTTTGTGGTAGGCTATACACAATTAGAGGATATCTCTTTTGAAGTTACCTCTGGCGTATTGCTTCCTGATACTACCGGGACCTTGGAAGTGTCAGATGCCTGTAAGAGAATGGATATCCTAAGTGCCATCGTAAATGCTTGCGGGTCAGACAGGGAGAATGAACTTATTACCCTGAAAACCCAAACGGCCAGTGTAGAAGTGGGAGACATAGTATTTAGCGTCATTGATCCTGCCAATGGCGTCCAACCTAACGTCAATTATGCATGGTCATCTGATGGAAATGAGAATGCGGGAGACGGGAATAACAGCCCTTGTGGAGGAATAGACTTGAAGTGCTTGGACTTCCTGGATGTAAATGAGCCCGGAGAAGATATGACTATCCAATTGTTAATTGCCGACTTGAACACCCAGGCAGGTTGTATTCTGTTTGAAAAACCCCAAGCAGGAGGAGATCACGGAATCATTCCTGCCAACTCACAGGCTATCCTTTTCATGGGGGCAGGAGGTAGTAATATAGAGGCGGCAGGCTTTGATGGACTGGGGACCAATATGGACTTTAGTGGATTTTGTGGAGGTTCTTTTGATCCGATCTATGTCATCTTCGGAAGGTCAGGTTTCAGTGATCCCGGCTATGTGAATAATAATGAGCGTAGACTTCTGCAGCTGTTTGTAGATGGTCAGTTGGTAGATGAACTGGCCATAGGCACCTACGGGAACGCAGGGAGTGGAAATGCCAGTGCCGTAGATAGTGGGGGCGACTTCTTTGCCAGTACGGAATGTACTCCTTACTTTCTCTTTTCAGAGACCATACTGGATGCTTCTTCTCTGTTGGAGAATGAGCCTAATCAGCCTACTGTCTTATCAGAAAAACCGTTGGTAGTTTTCCCTAATCCAGCGAGTTCTACCCTTTCAGTAGTGTACCAGGGTGAGGAAGAGACCTTATTTATCAGGCTGTCAGATCTGAGTGGTAGGACCTTATTAACTCAGAAAAGTGCTTCCTCTTCCAATATTCTGGATGTGTCTGCCCTTTCCCGTGGAATATATTTACTGGATGTCCAGGTAGAAGGAGAACGCATTTATAAGCGTATATCTATTCAGTAATAAATTGGTTGTAAATATAAATCAACCATTATGAAGTTAATTACTTGGGGTCATAAGGTGCCTGAGGTTCTCGAAGATACAGATTGTTCCATTTAGCTTTGTCGTTTCGAGAACCTCAACGACCTTGTATGGGACTCTTGTCATTAGTCACTTACTTAATTACTA
>JBCDBC010001277.1:0-1513 GCA_039184535.1 Bacteroidota bacterium
AAACAAAAAAAGCTGCCAGTTTCCTGACAGCTTTGGAGCGAGAGACGAGATTCGAACTCGCGACCCCAACCTTGGCAAGGTTGTGCTCTACCAACTGAGCTACTCTCGCGTAAAAAGTGATCACAAAGGAATAGAATTTAGGTGTATCACGCAAATTTTTTTTCTTTTCTCATTTTGTAAACTGGCTGACATCTCCTACCCCTATCCTATCAGATATTTGTGTTATTTGATGGTTAAACATCAGTCCTTAGCAAAACCTATTTGAAGCTCCCCTGATTATAACTGATGGTAATAAACCTTCAGACTATCACTATTGATTATGATCAGAATTAGCTTTCTGTTTGTTCTTCTATGTGGATTAGGCACGCATTGGCTTATGGGTCAGTGTTGTTCCGGAGGAGTACCCATAGCTAGTAACCTGGGGCTCACTGCTAAACCTGGTGGGACGCTTCAGTTTCAGGCAACTTACGACTATAATAACCTAACGGATTTCTTTACAGGAAACAGAGAACTGGATGATGATTCTCGCATCAGAATTACGCACTCCTTTCTGCTGGAAACCAATTATGATATCTCCTCAGCCTTTGCCGTAAACACCCTCTTCTCTTTTGTGAGTCAAATAAGGAGAATACGACTCCAAAGTGGAGGCATAGATGAAACCATTAACAATGGGGTAGGGGATGCCATTCTCTTACTTAAATACAATGTCTTCCATAAAAACCCACAATCCAAGACGCAGATCACTATAGGGGCAGGTCCCAAGATTCCGTTCGGAAGAATAGACTTTACAGATAATAATGGTATTCTTCTTCCGGCAGACTTACAGCCAGGTACAGGAGCCTGGGATGCCTTATTCTGGACCAATATCAACCAGTTTAATATCATCCGTCCTACCACTTTACTTACTGCGATAGCTTCTTACAGGGCTACCTCTACCGCAAGAAGAAACAATAATATTCAGGACTATAAGTTTGGGAATGAGTTTCAGGTGCAGGCAGGCATTAGTGATAGATTTCTCATAGGAAGTAAGTACTCTATTGACCCTTCCATCCTTTTTCGATTCAGGACGGTGGAAAAGGACCTTATAGATGATATAGCATTTGAAAGTACAGGAGGTACTTATTTGTATTGGGTACCCAGTATTTCCGTTAATTTCTCCCCTCAGTTTTCTGTCAGAGCCTTCAGCAATATTCCCTTATATCGGGAAGTCGGTGGAGGGCAGGTAACCACTGCTTACAAACTGGGGTTCTCTGTTTACTATTCGATTAATACTAGGAAGAATACATTGATCAGCTTTCCCAATTAAACCAATTTATGATGAAAAAAGCAGTTAGACATCTACCCATATTCGTTGCATGCCTGTTGTGGGCAACCTCATGCAGCCAGGACTCTGCTAATCCGGCTCCTACGCCTGGAAGTGGTACACCTACCAATACTTCATGGACCATTCCACAGGATCAGGTCTTTGATGGAGGCCCTGGAAAAGACGGAATCCCCTCGGTTGATAATCCGA
>JBCDBC010001278.1:0-1508 GCA_039184535.1 Bacteroidota bacterium
CTGAAACATATATTTTCAGAAACCAAAAATGGAGGAATATGAGCGCCCGATAGGAGCCCACCGTGTCAACGGTGGCTAGATGCACGCCCATTAAGGCAGAGCATATGCCGCGAAGCTGGATTCCTTGCCTCTGTAGGTGAGGGTAAAAGTAGCTTTTCCGTCTTCTTCATAGACTTTGGGGGAGAACTCTTCCTTTAGGAAGGCTTGCTCATTGGCTACCCGCTTTTTGAATCTATTCTCCACATGGTAGACACCTTCCAGAAAATCATCCAGTATGGTTTCCGTTTCCGTGAGATAAGCCAAGGCCTCTGGACTTAGGGATAAGCCCAGATCATTGATCATATTTCTAGCATCCTTAATGGAATAGGTATAGTCTATGTCTTTCGGAAAGCGAGGGAGACGACTTTTGATGATTCTTTCCAGCCTTTTAAAGTCAGACATCTGTTAGGGGGTTTAAGTGATTTGCTCAGAGGTTTCAGGAATAAGCGGAAGTTGGCTCATCCTAAGCAGTATTTGTGCAGTAGTTTTTACGTCTTTTTCGCAGTAACGGGTAATTTTTTCCACGTCTTTTTCTTCCCAGAAGACGCCTGACACCTGACTGCCATCTATTTCGTCCTTAGGAGAAGGTACATCCAGGATGGCCGCCAGCAGGTCCAGGCTGGTGTAAGATTTATAATCTCCGAACTTCCAGAGTTCCATGCTGTCCAGGAAATTGGTCTCCCAGGGCTTCTTCCCTTGTGTACGAAGGGCATAAGGAACCGGCATCCCATTAATGACATACCTACGCCCCAAGTAAGGGAAGTCAAACTCTTTGCCGTTATGGGCACATAGGTTACGCCCCCCCTTGCTCATGAACTTATTTAGCATTTCTCCAAAGGTTCTCAGGATAACAGCTTCCTCTTCTCCAGAATAAGACTTGAGAGTGATGGAAGGGATCCCACTTTCTGAAAAGCGCAGGTAGCCGCAGGAGATGCAGACAATCTTTCCAAACTCAGCATAAATTCCGGCCTTATCCTTAAAGATCTGGTCAAAATCCAGGGGTTCTCCATCTTTTACTAGCCTGAGGGCTTTCTTCTGCCAGTGGGCCTGTAACCTACTGTCTAATTCATCAAAGGAAGAGACACAGCTGACGGTTTCTATATCAAGAAATAGGATATTTTCCAGGGTCTGAATACTAAACATAGGATGGATGCTCGTTGGTTGATGAAAGTTAAGATACGCTAATTTCTCTCTATCCAAAAGTCCATAAAAAAGCTAATAGCGGCAGATCTGTTTATCATAAGACAAAAGAGTCCATAAAAGTCATATATCTTCCCTGAAAATAAATTTCTATTATAGTATTATTGAATAATCATTCAGTTCATTTTTAAATCATTCTCGTAGCCAGAATGTTATACTTACAAATAAAAATGTCTAATTTAGTATCCCTGCCTTAAGATAACGAACAATAAAACATGAGTAATGTCCGTCAACCCAAGGACCTATCATCTGATTACCTGGAAGAATCA